>NZ_CP024871.1:245000-335000 GCF_000306675.2 Leptospira mayottensis 200901116 | reverse complement strand
TTGGAAAACAAATCCACACTCAATTTGATTCGCTCTTATACGGGATTGGGTCAGGTCTATCAAGAACAGGACGACATTTCCCGCGCGATGGACACCTTAGAAAAGGCCCTTCGTATTACGGGCATCCGTCCGCCGGGAAGTAGACCGGATACGATATTCAAAATCGTATTACAACTTTCTTTTGTTCTTCGTTTTTCTATATTCGGTTCTTCTTATACTTCCTCGAACAAAACAGAACGATTGAAACTTAGATGTATCATTTTGACTACTTTAGCCAAATTATACATCATGAAAGACATTAAAAAATTCGGTTGGTCAGTGTTTACGCAATACAACGCGACACAAAGATTTGAAGATCCAGTACGCCAATCTCTCGCGGAATGCGCACTCGGTCAGGTTTTTGTCGGAATGAATCTTTTCGGACCCTCAAAATATTTTCTGATCAGAGGAAGAGAACTGGCCGAAAAAACGGGAGATCCTTACGCAAAAGCGATCAGTATTTTGGTACAAAGCGCGTATTACATGATGCGCAACCGTTCGGATTTAGGACTTCCTTTTCTTCACGATTCAATTTCGATTTACCGCCAAGTCGGCGAAAAATGGGATCTACTTTCGGCACTTTCTTCGGGCGGTTTCCTTTATTATCTTCAATCCGATTTTAGAACCGCAAAGAAATATTTCGACGATATTGGGGAACTCGCGAGCGATTTAGGCGCTCAGTTACAACTCCGATGGACCCGAATCTGGTCTCCATACCTCGGATATCTTCTCGGCGAAATGGAACCTCTCGAATTAGAAAAAAAATTGTTAATCGAAGTCGAAAGAGCGGCTTTAGAAAACGACGTAATGAATGAACTTTCTACTATCAATAAATTGTTGAAACTCACAATACTCGAAGGTTGGCCTGAAAAAGCCGCATATTGGTCTAGAAGAAGTTACGCGGGATTTCTAAAATGTGAAGTAAAATTCCCTCAACTTCAAATCGGAAACGTTTATCTCGCGGAAGCCGCTCTTTATGCAAAAAGAGAGTTAGGTGATAATAGTTTGGATAAAATCATCAATTACGGTTTAAAACACAGTTTAAAACTCGGAAAATCTCTTCCTTATCTTTATGGTCCTGCTTTGATGCTTAAAGGAAAATTGAAGTTACACGACGGCAATCGAAAAAGTGCGGAAGCCATTTTTAAAAAAGCTGAATCCTTTTTGTCCAACACGTTAAATCAATGGGAATACGCGACTGCGCTGTATGAGGCCGGGCTGCTTCTGGAAGATAAAAATCGTATTTCGGTCGCAAAAGGAATTCTACAACAACTCGAAGCTAAAGCGGATTTAAAACGTTTGGAAGAAAGTTCGATTGTTTGAATTTTTGCTTCAAAGTCCGTCCCAAAACCTTAAAGTAAATCTGCTTCAATCATTCATAAGTTCGCAAGTAGTTTCCACAGATTACGAGATAATTTATGAACTTTTGAACGTCTTTTTCGTTTTTAAACTTCCGCATTAGACGCTTTTGTGGCAAGCTTCAAATTCAAAAGACGATTATATAAAGATGTAGTAAGATCATAAGATCTTATTTAAAATGACCCTACTACATCCGTAAATCAGTTACAATGAAAAGGACCGGCCTCCAAGTTTATGATAAATTAGATCTTTACTCCAATCTCTCTCGGGTGAAGTATTTAGTTTAACGTTAAAGAATGAATTAGGTTGGGCATTTTCATACCAAAGATAGATATAGTCTTTCCAACTTCCTCTGTCCCAAACCACAAGAAAATAATAATATTTCCCGTAAATATCAAAATCTTTGAATACGACCGAATCTCCATCCTTCAAACATCCTTGATTCGTTACTATCATTTCAAGTAGTTTAGAACCATTATCGAACTTGGGATAGTAGGCATAGTTACCGGCTCCCCCTTGAAGCCACCAAGTCCAAAAATAATTTAAATATTGAGAGGACTCGATTCTGACACGTCCGCTTAACATACAAAAGGTATCCGAATCCGGATCGTATTCTTGCAATAAATTGAACTTTGTAAATTCTGTTCCCTTTTCTTCCACAGGTCCATCCGCTTTTAACCATCCATCCGGCCTATTATGATCCGCTTGAACCGCCTTTCCCGTATATTTGGCTATTAAGGAAACTTGATCGTATTTTCTCCTGTGGCCGGACTTTGTAGGAGTGGAAGGATCAGCATAAACAAAACCATAAATTGGAAAATGATCGGAAAATTCGTAACTTGTATATCCATTCAATCTTTTCCAAGTAGTCGGCGAAATAGGATCATACGCTAAATTCTGCCAAACCGGGAATTGAAAATGGTCTTTGGAAACAAGTATATATTCTCCGTAGTTCGGGGTCCAGTTCCAGGAATAATAGCTATTATTATAAGCGGCGATTTTGTTCTTTTTAGGGTCCCATGTAAAAGGAATTCCAGCATAATTTGGCTCGTTTGCTTTTAGTACAGTAAGCATTTTTTGATAATAAAATTTATTATTCTTATCCACATTCAGACTTCCCACGATCAACACGATGTCCTTCTTCGGTATTTGTTTTGAACTGATAAATTTTCCGATTTCAGCAATCTGATCGGTTCTTGCGCCTACTCCCAAATCGGAACATGCAGAATCCTGCGATTGAGTATCCACTCCTAGGATATGAATTATCCGATCTCCTTTTTTAATTTTTACATAAGCAAATCCCTTATCATAGAGTGCATCATTACCGCATCCATGATTCTTGAAGATATATTGTATTTTTTCTTGAATAGGCCATTTGCTTAAAACAACAACCCCTCCGTTGTTGACGTTTTGTCTAAAATCTCCGAGAGTTTGGTTCCAACCATCCCGTGTTTTTCCGATTACGTCGGTTTGATCAGGATATTCCAAAGCAAGATTGTTTAGGAGTATATTTCGTGCATTCATATCGAACGCTTCCTCAAGCACGATAACGTCCTGATTTTTCATGAATTTTGATTTTGCAAGAAGTTCTGCCCTTTCTTCCTCTTCCCAATATCCGAAATATGTGTCTTCTTTCGAATATAAGAAAAGATTGTAGCTGAGAACATTTAAATCTTCGTCAGAATCGGATATTCTCGTTGAACTGGTATTTGTAAATTCTATGCTTTGATCCTTCGGAGTGAAGAAGAAAGAAGTTAACAAACTGTTATAAGTCGGTCGCTCATCGGGAATACAGTTTAAAAAAAACAAGAAAAGGAAATAACTTATAAAAAATTTTCCATTTTTAAATTCATTCGGCTTTTTATATATGTTTTGAAAAAATTTTCGCTTCAATTTCATCAAATACCCTCCATTTATAAATTGCTTTCGATATTACTATACACAAATTAAAAAAAACAATATTTTATGAAGAATATTTTAAAAAGGACAAATCCAGAGCACTACTTAAGAGACACACCTTAAAAATGTTTTTCTTTTTTCTATTCCCCAAAAAGAAAATATTAAATTATTCGGTTTGTCTATTGAAGACGTATAAGGTTCTGTATTTGGAATTAAAAATTTGTTCCAAAACTTTAGAATGCATTTTTTATTGTGTGATAGTTACCAAATAACGATCTTAAGACAAAATGGCGCCCCTTCTGGGCTTGAAAAGCGTGGGTTAGATGCAAGCATTTACCACAAAACAAGAAAACCAACAGAAGGAACGTAATGAAAAGAAAAGTATATGTAGGAATGGATGTCCACAAAGAAACGATTAGAATTGCGTGTTTAACGAACAATACAAAGGAAATAGTAAAAGAACAGCAGATAAAACATAATGAGGTTCAGATCAAAAAGTTCGTCAATAAACTAAAATCAGAATGGAACGAGATACATAGTTGTTACGAGGCGGGAGTAACCGGTTATCCACTTTACAGAAATCTAAAGTCTTTGGGAGTGAACTGTATCCTTGTAGCGCCAGGAAAGATACCAAGACAAAGCTCGGATAAGATCAAAACGGATAAGAGAGACGCGATCAAGTTAGCAAAATTATTACGAAGTGAAGAATTAGAATCGATTCATGTACCGAGTGAAGAGGACGAAGCGGTAAGAGATTATTTGAGATCCCGTGACAGCCTTCGTTTGGATTTAGGAAGGAATCGTCAAAGGTTAATGAAATTCTTATTAAGAAAGGGTATAACTTACTCAGCAACAAAGTATTGGACAGTCAGTCATAACAAATGGTTGAACAATCTACAGTTTAACAACGAGATCCTTCAAGAGACGTTTAACGACTATTATAGTCGAGTAAGAGTTCAAGAAGAGAATTTAAAAGCGATGGATAAGAGAATACAAGAGATAGCGGAAAGTGAACCGTATCGAGAGAAAGTAGGAATATTAAGATGTTTCCGAGGAGTGGATTATCTAACCGCAATGTTTTTACTTTGTGAGGTTTGTGACTTCAAACGATTCAAAACAGCCGGTTCGTTCATGAGTTTTCTTGGACTTGTTCCGGGAGAATATTCCAGCGGTTCCAAAAGAAAACAAACAGGGATAACAAAAACTGGAAGCCCCAGACTTCGAAGAATATTGACAGAAGCAGCTTGGCAACATCGTTTCCCTGGAACAGGAAGTAAAATTGTAACCGCACGTAGATCGGGACAACCTGCGTTAGTTGTTGCTTTGGCGGAAAAAGCATCTCTCAGATTACACAAGAAGTTTCGTAATCTACAGCAAAGAGGAAAAACTCCTCAGGTAATGATAACGGCAGTTTCAAGAGAGTTATCCGGATTTCTTTGGGCGGCGATGAATCTGGTTGCATAGAGTTAGAGTAATGTTTCATCCAATAATTGAATTCGTTAGAGAAGATGTACGATAAAGGAGGAATACTTGTTGGCTCAGTGTTGAAGCAAATTTGAATTTCAAAGTTGACCTTCGTTTTAAGACTAAGAACAGCTCCCGATGTATAGATTATCCTGCGGTATCCAACCCGCGAATATCAGTCTGATCAATCGTCGCGAATGCTTTTCTCTAACGAGTTAAATTATTGGGTGATTAAAAAAAATGCGAAAAAATATTTACGGCTCCGGATGGGGGCGCCATATCAGAGCTTGTCCCAAAACCTATTTCCAGGACATTCTAATTAAAATGATAGCAAATGCGATTTGGAATAATGCCTTATAATTTTCAAATTTGAATTCCCAACAAGTTTTTATGGCTCTAAATGCATTAAACCAAGCAAAAGTACGTTCGACTGTCCATCTAAAAGGATTTAGCGGAGCAATCCATTCAGGATTTCTCGCATTCTTTTTATTTGGAATTCGATATTGAATATTCTTCTTTTTAAATTGTTCTTAATCGTTTTGTTAGAGTAAGCCTTATCTAAAGAAAGGATTTCTGGTTTAAGCAATTTTTTGTTTCTAAATACTTTGAACTTTTCTAAAGTAGGAAAAAGTAATTTAGAATCGTGAGTTCCTGCCGAAGCGATTACAAAAGCTACAGGTGCTCCACGCCGATCGACGAGAATATGCCTTTTAAGGCCTCTTTTGCCGCGATCCGTCGGGTTTGGACCCGTGAAAGCCCCCCTTTGGGAGCTCTTGCGAAGCTACCATCAGATGCCATTCTTTTAGTTCTAATTTTAACAGTGCGCTCATAAAGTTTTAATGCTTCTTTTTCAATTTTATCAAAAACTCCGCTGGCTACCCATTCCTGAAATCTTCTATGTAACGTTGATTTTGAACCGAACATCGGAGGTATATATCTCCATTGAATTCCTGTTCTTACCCTGTAAAATATTGCGGCCATCGCCACTCTATCATCAAGCCGAGGACGACCTCCTTTCTTGGAGTTTGTTTTACGCTTTGGTAGCAAGGGATGAAGGCGTTTCCAAATCTCTTCAGGGATATCTAAATGACCTAAATCTGATTTCATATGTCATATCTATTTCCTGAGACTACAAGTACAAGGAGGTTTTGGGACAACCTCTAAGTAGAAATTTGATTTCTATAACCGTTATCTTTGGATTTTATAGAGATGTCGTATATAGAAATTGAACAACTGCTTGAGAGTCCATAAACTCTCAAAAGAGGTGTAATCTGCGAGAAATCCACTTTTACCACGAACTTGAAATATAATCACATTTGATTTTGGGGATAAATTCAAAATATAATATATAAGTATATTATATTTTCCTTATTAAAATTACTTAAGACAATCTTTTACAATTGAAAAATGAAACATGCATAAACCGCCCATCGTACTTAAAAATTTCCATACGGTTTTAACATCGACACAAAATGAATCCTTCGCAAAACACCTACTCTTACTGAATGCGAATCGAACGTAAGTGATTCCCTCTATATGTTTATTTTTCCGTAAAAACAAAACGCGGGAACTCCCACGTTTCAAGGGTCAAGACAACATTACAATTGAATATTCATTAATCTCTTGAACGAAGTAGTTTCACAAATTACTTCGTATTATGTTCTTTTTGTATTTGAAACAATTCCTCACAACGAAATTTCTATACAGCAACTCATAAATAGTGGACTCTAATTTCGTGAGAATTTCCGAATTTTTGAGACGACTTTAATTTTCTTACACCGAACTCACTCTACTTAGCTTTTTTACCGATAAAGAACGCAATCGCGCCAATCACGTAAAGTTCGTATTCTTTAAAATTCTCTTTGAGAGCAGTTTCCAAATCGGGAAGAGTATCTTCGGTATTATGAAAAACTCCTTTTCGGTTTAATTTTTTCATTCCGATTTTGGATAAGAAATGAGTCTGACCCAAATCGTGTAAGCCGGTAGATCCGAAAATGACCCCGTCCGGTTTGCGGATTTTTAAAAGATTCTCGAATGCGATTGAGGCTTTTTTTCGGATGGGTCCGGGAACGCAGTGAAACAAGAAATTCAATCCGATCGAATCGAATTTTTCCTTTGTTGGAATCGGTTCCAATATGTTGGCCCTATAAGCGTTGAACTTCCCCGCTATTTTAGAAAGCCTTCTTCTAGATTCTATCAGAGTATTCGGATTTAAATCCATTACCGAGATGATCGGTTTTTCTACCGGAAACGTCGCCTTCTGCAATAGATAACCCGTTCCCACCCCTATATCCAGATGGTTGCCACTTAGATTTCGACTGTATAAATCGATCAAATTTTGCGGAACACAGCGCCAGAACCATCTACTGATGATATGTAAAACGAAGAGGTCGTAAAACCTCAGAAAACTAGGAGTATAAACCTGTTGCCCTTCTATAACTTCCTGGCTGTATTGATTTTCAGACATACCAAGATCGATATACAGTTGATTTTGTTGCATTTTTAATCCTTTTTGTTTTTTGTATTCCGGAATTTACCGCATAAGGAACGGTTTATTTTTCCCTCAAATCTTTCAAGTATATTCCCAAATCACATTATTGTATTATTGTATTCAAAAAATATGGAATATTATCACCGAACGCAGGACTTTTCGCACCAGATCATAGTCCGGCACAGATTGAAGCGGCCGTATGTTCGGCCACCGCAGAAATGGTCATAACCGGGTGAAATCCAATCGAAGATGGGATTGCAGATCCATCGGCGATAAACAAATTTCTATAACCGAACACTTCTCCAGTTTCAGATACGACTCCTTTATCCGGATTAGATGCGAGGATACAACCCCCAAGAGAATGTACTGAAATAATCCGATTAAACAACAAAAAGGTTGCCAGCGGTCCGAATTGTCCGCCGTATGCGTCTCCAACTTGTTGCATGGAAGCAGTCATATCTTGGATGAGGGTCTTATTTTCTTTGGAATACTTCCACTTCACATCTATATTCTTACCTCGACGAACGATTTCTCCGTTCGCGTTATCCCTTCCAATCGCAAATAAGTTGGTCATATAAGTAGGATCACCCGCGCCCGGAAGTCCAGGCGGTAACGGTTTTGAAAGTAGCCCCCTTTTAAATATAAAAGGCAGAATCCATTCCAAACTCTTCCAAAAAAGAGGAGCGATCATTCTTAGCAACCAATTCGGTTTAGAAATTCCTAATGAAGCGAGTACCGTCATTACGGGTTGATTGAATGTAGGTGCCGCCATGGTAAACTGAAATCCCTTCGGAAAATAATTGATTACCGTTGTAACGTCCGGCCCATCCCAAGGTTTGAGTTCGGTTTTACTCGATTCGATCCCTCCCAGAAAATCCCCATTTCCGGAATATCCCTTTCCAAGCTGTTTACTTAGATTCGGCAAGGTTTTGTATTTGTCTCTACTGTTGAAAAGAATTCGATTGGTTCCCAACGTTCCCGCAGAAAGAACAACTCTTTTGGCATATACAGATCGTTTTTCTCCAGTTTCCGTATTTTCGTAGTAAACCACATAGCCGTTTTTTAGGTCGGGAGCGATATGAGATACCAGAGAATTGATTTGAAATACGGCTCCGTTTTTTTGAGCATCTGCAATATAATTAAAATCTAATGTATTTTTAGCCCCGTGATTACATCCGAACTCGCATTCCGCACAACGTACACATGTGGATTGCCCCGGTCTGGAAGGTCTTAGCCAACTAGCGGCCTCATCCGGATCGAAATAAGTGTGCTGATTCAATTCCGCAGCGGCTCGAAATTTATTCCTTTTCGGAAGATCCCACTCCGGTGGAACTGGTTTTACGTCGAACTTGGCCGCGACTTTATCGTAATAAGGATCCAGATAATTTCGATTGAACGGAGCAGGCCAGCGAGGATCTTCGAATACCTTATGGTCGGGACGAATATGAATGTTGGCGTAAATCAGCGAACCTCCTCCCAAACCAGAAGCCGTCACGGTTCCAAGCCCGCTGAAAAAATTAAGCTCATAGAGTCCCAAAGATTTTCTTTTTTTAGGATAACGCCAGAGAAGGTTATCAGTTCGGCGTACATCTCGGGGAAAATCCCCCGGAGAGTATTTTTTTCCCCTTTCTAAAACGAGAACCTTTTGACCTTTTTCGGAAAGCCTTAAGGCGCTGATAGAACCTCCGAAACCGGAACCGATTACAATCGCGTCGTAGTGTATATTGTCTTTTGACATACTTTCTTCCGTGAAATTATATTAGTGATTTATAAAATTAAAAACTCTTCAATACAGATTTAAGGACTGAAGTATCAAAGGATACACGTCCTTGTAAGCGTCTTTACCAAATATACAATCGATATGTCCGTAATTGGGAATCACATGACGTTTATATTGATTCGGATTGAATTGATCGATCAGTTTTTTGTAGGTTAGCTCCGTACTTTCCGGAATATAACAACGGTTCTCCGCTCCATGAATGAACGTGATCGGCAGGTTAAGTCTATCCCAATTCGGAACATACACATCTTTTCCTTCTGAGTTCACTACCTTGTGTGCACGAATCATCTTGGACAAATGTTCAAACGCTTTTATGTTAGAAACTCCAAACATTTCTCCCAAACCGTATCGATAGGTTTCTTCATTCAAATTTTCTAATCTATAAAGGCTTCCGTAAAGAAAAGAGATTCTCCTGCTGACCGGATTAACATCGTGAGAGAAAAGAGACTGCGGCTGTAACGCCAGAACGCTATTGAAAAACTTATCCAACCATCCGTCTTTATCGCTCGTATACGCCGTCATATCTTCGATTCCGAGTGCATCCAAAATCTCCGCCGTATGAAGTCCTACTTTGATATCCATAGAAGTAGGAACTTCCACATCCGCTGAAATTTGAGAAAGAACCACGGAACGAACTCCTTCCAAACCCGCAAGCAACGCCATCGTAAACGTAGTTGCACCGAAACAATGAGCGACTACTTGGATTTTATCTACTTTGGTAAGTTCTCGAACCTTATTTACCGCGGCAGGATAATCTTTCGTTGCGATCATGTCTCCGGTGTTAGGCAAAGGAGCCGAAGGAAGAGCGATTGAGGTTCTATAATCAAAAAGCCAAATGTCGTATCGATTTTCGAAAAGATATTCCAAAAGATTGGTATCAATCGTATCGATACTGAAAATCAAGCTGGAAACTCCGAGACCCGGTGATAAAAGAACCGGCCCTTTGTTACCACCCTTATATCTTAAAAGCCTTAAGTTCGCTCCGTCTGAAGCTTTGAAAAAATGAACTTCGGGAGAAGAAACCCGAAGTGGTCTTTTCGTTCTTGGCCTTGCGTCCTTGTCCCAAGGAACAATCGAACTTGCGACTCCTCCGTAAACGTCGTATAACACACCTGCAAAAAAGGAACCGAACTTCGCCAATCCTTTAACTTCGTCGAGGATTGATTTAGAATTGATGACCTTCATCGTAGTCATTTGTTTTGCAAAATCTTCTGGAAGTATATGTAGAATTCCTTTTCCAAATACGGGAGAATTTTCAGTTTCACCGTCATAGATAGTCGTGTATAGAGTACTCGTATCCCTCCAGATGTTCGTAAGTCCGTCGTCTTGAATCCATTTGGCTCCTACAAAAAGATATTTTTTACCTTCTTCCGTGTTGAGAATCATATGATAGACCATGTTTCTGGTCTCGACTCGATCCTCTCTGGAAATGAATAGTAAAAATTCTCCGCCTGTGACCGTGATTACGTCTTTGGAAATAAAAGGCGCTTTTACGGTTCCGAATAACGTAGCCTTATGATCCGGATTGCCAACCATCTCTTCCAAATTTTCACTCCGGATCGTAAGCAAGAATTCGATGGAAGAACCTTCGTCCTTTCCGATCTGATAACCTCGTTCCGTGTCTTCTTTAGATTGGGTGGAAAAAAATCCCTTCATACATTCCGTGAATTCGATTCCTAAAATTTTTTCTCCCGAAACATTTCCATTTTTAGGATAAGAAGGAAGATTATAGTCGATTTTAAGTCCTTTTTGAGTCGTGAGTTTCTCACACGCTCTTTCCGAAATCGCACAAATCGTAAGCAGAGGATTAACTCCCAAAGATCTAGGAATCACGGAACCATCCATGATATACAATCCGTTATGGGTTTCAGTCCCGCTTTTGCCGGAATACACCTGGCAGTTTTCATTGACTACAGAAAAAGAAGCGTCCTCCCCCATCGGACATCCACCGAGAGGGTGAACCGAAATCAAGTCCTGATCTGTAAGGCGGTTCCATACCGGATTCTTAATATACGTTCCTTGAAGAGGAACCGTGGCTTCCTTCAAGATAGTACTGATTTTTTCAAAGATCGGTTTTTTTCCCACGTTCGGCCAGGAAATTCTCAAACGATCGTTTTGTAGAAACATCTTCCCGTCATTTCCATCGTGAGCCATAACTAGATAAGTCTGAGTATTTCGAACCGCACCTCTATAAGAACCTAGAATAAAACTTAAGAAAATTCTAATTTTCTCAATAACCCATTGAAAAAATCCCTTTTTGGTTTTGACACCGGTAAGTTTAGAGCCAAGCGCAAAAATTGCGGGCAATTGACCGGCAATCGCACCCGGAATAGAACCTTCTTCAATGATCATTCCTTCGTTTAAAGGAACACCTTTACGGGTATCAATTACCCCAGTGATACATGGGCCGACATTTGCGTTTCCATTCGTTTTTTTCGTTCCAAAACCGATTCCGTTGATTTTGATATTTCCATTATAAGAAAAACCTAACATATCTCCGTTTCCGCTAAATCGAATCCCGACTGCATCAGAAACGCTCAGTCCTTTTTCTTTGGAACGAAGCAGAATCTCCGTAGAACCCAAAGAACCCGCAGCAAGAACCACAGTTTTAGTACGAATGAACAATTCGTCCTTGCTGAATTTTTCCCGGTCCACTCCAAGCGGAGTAAAATGAACCAGCCAAGAATCTTCTTTTTTTTCAATATAAGTTACTTTTACTTCCGTAAAAATTTGTGCTCCGAAATTAACCGCATCCGGAAGATAATTCATCAGAGTCGTGTTTTTGGAAGAAACGTTACAACCCGTAACACAATCTCCGCAGTTTGTACAAGCTTCTTGGTTGACTCCGACGTGATTGATTTTGGATTCGAATGTCACGTTAATCGGAGTCGGATAAAATTCTTTTTTTAAAAAAGAAGCAGAAGTTTTAAGAGCCTTGTACTTTGTAAGATTTCTATATTTGTTCGGAAGGATATTCGGTCTTAACATTTCTTCCGCGCGGGAATAATAAGGATCCATTCCGTGCTGACTTGCTTCTTTGCGGATGATTTGTGGCCAAGCCGAATCTTGAAACACTTCGGGAACCGCCCTTAAACTTACGTTCGCGTTGATAAGAGAAGTGCCACCTAAACCGCAACCGACTAAAACGTTGATATCCTTGTTAAAATGAAAGTCAAACAAGCCACTTTTAGAACCGATATGTTTGTCTTCGTAGTTGGCTTGAACTTCTTCAAAAGCTGATATTTCCTTGCTCGGAAATTCTCCAGGTCTAATTTCCCTGCCTCTTTCCAAAAGACAGACTTCGATTCCGGCTCTGGAAAGTCGAGACGCCGCGATTCCACCGCCATAACCGGATCCGATCACGACTGCTTCGTATTGACTTTTTACTTTTTCGATGGGTTGAGAAATTTTCTGAATCAATGTTTTTGCCTGGGTTAAATTGGCAGAACATTTTCAAAAAAGCAAAATATTGCAAGAAAAATAACGATATAAGTCGAACTCCTTTTAAATATTTTATTCGTTCTTTAATTGACTTTGGGATTTAAGTTAGTCAGGTTTGAATCAAGTACGAATATGATTGTTGAATTCCATTCTGAAAATTGAAACGTCCGAATCCCGAAAGCGGGAATGACGTCTGTATCTTAATTTGAAATCAGAGGGAATCGTATGTCACAATTAAATCCAATTCTCACTTCTTATGGATGGGAACCTGAAACGTTTCTTACGGAATCCATCGAAAATTTAAAGCCTGGAAGGGTCATATCCGTCTATGGAGAACATTCAAAAATTCTAACGGAATTCGGAGAACGAAAAGGAATTCCCTCCGGAACTTTGATGTCTTCGGGAGAATTTATCGTGACAGGGGATTGGGTTCTCGTTCGAGAAATCGACGGAGAAGATCTTTGTATCGTGGAGAAAATCCTTCCTCGAAAAACGTTTTTAAGAAGAAAAAATCCCGGAAAACGGAAAAGTTTCCAGGCGATCGCTTCGAACATCGACCTCTTACTCGTGATCATGGGTTTGGACAGCGACTATAGCCCGAGAAGGATAGAACGTTATTTATTCTTGGCCAAGATCAGCGGCGTGACGACGGCGATCATATTGAATAAAAAAGATCTTTGCGAACACTCCGAACAAAGATTTTCAGAAATCAAAACGATCGCCGGAGAAATTCCGGTCGAAATGATTTCCGCTTTGAACCCAACGTATGCCCCGAAAATTCTCCGCCTTATAAAACCCGGAAATACGATCGCATTTCTGGGATCCTCGGGTGCAGGCAAGTCCACGATCATCAATTCGCTATTAGGTGTTTACGCTCAGAAGACGAACGAAGTCAAATCCTCGGACGGAACCGGAAAACATACCACAACTCACAGAGAACTATTTCTTTTACCTTCAGGTGGAATTCTCATGGATAATCCTGGAATTAGGGAGGTCGGTCTTTTTTCCGAAAGCGGCGAAGAAGATCTGGAAGAAATCTTTCCTGAAATTGCAACCGCCGCACAAGAATGCCGCTTTAAAGACTGTTCGCATAACGGAGAACCAGATTGTGGAGTCGCGGCCGCGTTGAAAGTCGGTAAAATCGACGAAGCGCGATACTCTTCTTACCTAAAACTAACTAAAGAATTACAAGCTCATAAAGTCTCGATCGATTCCGAAGAAGCAAGAAAAAAGAAACAGAAAGACAAACAACTTTCCAAAGCACTGAGAAAACGGCTCAAAGACAAAGGAAAAATCTAAAACTCGTCTCAAAACCTTAGAATTGTAGGAACTCCTACCAGTTTTAACGGTGAAAATACAATTTAAAAACCTATAAACTCTCCAAAGGGACGTAATACTCGCTTCGTTATTAACGATTTAGTAATTATGATTGTGATTTTTTTAGGATTTGGAACAAGTTTTTAAACGAATAGGCCTCTATTTTTCTGCTAAGGAAAATAGCGTTTCTCAACAATCCTCAAAAGAAAATAGTTTACTCCATTAGATTTTTCTTGTTTTCTAAAGAGTTTCCGTAAATCCCAGCCAAAAAACCTTTTTTGTCTATAAAGATTCCAGAGAGAACAAAAATCAATCCCCTCATCCTTGATTGCCCAAAAAAATGAGATCGAAAAAAATCTTTTAATTCTTGAAGCAAATGTTATAAACTAATCAAAATATCCGAGTTATTCGTTTTTATGATTCGATCTTTCTTAACGATCTATTTTTCGCTTAGTTTCGCAGTTCCTTTGTTCGGCGAATCTTCGGTTCCGGGAAAGATTTCCCAACTCCAGAATAACTCTTCCTTTCGTTCTTTTATACATTACTTCACCGATTCCAAAGGTAAAAATTTTCGGGAAAGAATTTTTGCAAAAGATACTTCTCTTTCATTTCGGAACATTCCGGCAGAAATGTTCTCGTTGGGTTTTACCGAAGATACTGCTTGGTTTTACATTCCCTTAAAGAACGATACTTCAAACGACTACTATGGAAAGTTCGAAATCTATAATCCTTATCTTGAAAAAGTGGATATTCATTATCGATACGGATATAAGGATCAGATTTATGAAATTCTTGCAGGGACAAATCGCGTTTACGAGGAAAATTTTCCAGTTCTCGATTTTTATCTTCGTCCCGGAGAAGAAATTCAGATCGTTTGTGCAATTAAAAGCGGCACTCCTCTCCGTATTCCTTTTGTGTTGGAATCGGAAAAAAAATATAATTTTACGGAACAGTTTCGTTCGATCGCAGTCGGCCTAACCCTCGGCTTTGGAATTGCGATGGGTTTATACAATCTATCACTGTATTTCTCCTTCAAAGCAAGGTCTTATCTATATTATTTTATTATGATTTTATTTTCCACGATCTATCTAACGTCTTGGGACGGTTTGACTTTACCACTGTTTAAACCGGCGCACGGACAATATTACCTTCCTCTCACTTTAGTTTTTATTTATACCTCCACCTTGTTTTTGTTTTTATTTTCTCTGGAATTTTTGTACCCGGAAAAAAAGGATAAAGGGGCCAAAATTGTAACGGCCATCTATGTCGTCTCCAACCTTCTTTTGATTCCTCTTTCAATTTTTTATCCGATCCAACTGAATCAGTTCTCATATTATCTGGGGCTGATTAATAACTTAATCATTGTGTATTTTTGTATCGTGAAAATCAGGGACGGTTTTAAGCCCGCAAAAAATTTTTTGCTGATCCATATGGTATTTCCCATCGCCGGAGTTCTTGCGAATTTAAGTACCACGGGCGCGATTTCGATCAATTATCTTTCTCTTCATCTCTTAAAGTTGGCCTTCGTTTCCCAATCCATTCTTTTTTCTGTCATGCTCGTCCAAAGGATAAAAGAACTGGAATTTAGGCTCAAAGAGGGTTTACAATCCGAGATTCATAAGAACATTATTCTTCTCAAAAAAGAAATTCAACAAAGAAGAGAAACCGAATGGGAACTGATTCAAGCAAAGGAAATCGCGGAAAAGGCCTCCAAAGTAAAAAGTAGTTTTCTTGCAAATATGAGTCACGAGATCCGAACTCCCATGAACGGAGTGTTGGGAATGGTTCAGCTTTTAGGGACTACGAAACTCAACGACGAACAGAAAGAATATATCCAAATTCTTTCCATTTCCGCCAAATCATTATTACAGATTATCAACGATATTCTCGACTTTTCCAAAATCGAAGCCGGAAAAATTTCCTTGGATAAGGAAGTGTTTTCGATTCGTTCCGTTTTGGACGAGATACACGATCTTTTATATCCTCTTGCAAAACAAAAACGAATAGGTCTTCGGCTGGAAGGTAAATTCGAAATTCAAGAATACGTTTACGGAGATCAACTTAGACTTCGGCAAATTTTATGGAATCTTACCGGCAACGGAATTAAATTCACCAATCACGGAGAAGTAGTCCTTAACGTGTCTCAAAAAAATATTTCGAAAGACAAAATTTCAATAGAGTTCACCGTTTCAGATTCTGGTATCGGAATTCCTTTAGAAAAACAAAAACAAGTATTCGACGCATTTTCGCAAAGCGACACATCCACTGCGAGAAAATTCGGAGGTTCCGGTTTGGGTCTCAGTATCACGAAACAACTTGTGGAACTCCAAGGTGGAACTTTGAACCTGGAGAGTAAGGAAGGTTACGGCTCCAAGTTTACGTTCACGATTACTTATGGTATACCTTCCGAATCGGAAATCGAAAAGATTTTCGAAGCAGAAAAAACGAAGGACTTGGAAAGCGCTTATTCGAATGCGACTTCTAAAAGTATGAGAATTCTCGTAGCAGAGGACAACGAAACCAATTGTCTTTTAATCGAAAGAGCGCTTAAAAAATTAGGTTACGATCCGGTCGTCGTTCACAACGGCAGGGAAGTAATCGAAAAGATGCAATTAGACTTTTTCGATATGATCCTTATGGATATTCATATGCCCGAGGTGGACGGAATTGAAGCCACAAAATGGATTCGTTCGCAAAAACAAAATACGGGATTTCCAATTATCATCGCCCTAACCGCAGACGTAATCGAAAGTAACAAGGAAGTATATATTTCTAAAGGTATGAACGACTACCTGACCAAACCTTTAGATTTGCCCCTTCTCAAAAAGACCTTAGATTTCTGGTCCGACCATGTAAAAATCTCTCACTGGAAATAATAAAAATCTTTCTGCAAACCGTAACCTTTTGTTTCTTACGCTATCCGTTTCACTCACCCTACAAAAGTAAGTACGCGAAATCTGAGTCTGTCCCAAACCTTCGCAATCATTCGGTAATTTTGTAATAAAACGTAGTAGTTCCCACAGATTAAGTCTCCTTGAGAGTTTATCCGACTTTTTAACGAATTTTACCGTTGGAACACTCCAGTGGGAGTTCCCACACTCTAAAATTTTGGGACGACACTGATTTTGCAACGGCGAATAACGTCGATTATTTTGAATTGGAAACCGGAAAGTTTGTCATTTTGGAAAAATCGATCCTACTACTTTTTTCCGAAAGACGCTCGGAATTTGCTTCCCGCATACTTTGAAAATCGTTGAACCGAATTCCATAACGTTTCATCGCAGAAAGGACGTAAAACGCGACCCATTGTCTAAGATAAAACGGTTGATTTACAACGAAGTGATGGATTCCATGAGTCGCTCCGAAATTGAAGCAAAAAAGATGGAACGGAAAAACCAGCCAAGAATTTAAAACTTGGGTTTGGTGATAAACGTTCGGAATGTTTCCATAGTAGTGCATATTTGAAGAAACGACTTGGATCGAAGTTTGGCGAATCCAATTCGGGATCAAATAAACGACAGCAACAGAGTTCAAAATCGATCGGTTCGTTTCCAAAAACGAAGGCTCCAAAATCGGATTTCCGAATAATATATTCAAAATATGGAATGCATTTACGGATAGAAAGGAATACCAGAGCAGAAAGAAAATTTCCCGATACGGTCTTATGGTTCTCGGAACCTTGATTTTTCTAAGTTGGAGATACGCGTCTTTCGCGACTTTTCTTCCGTGTAAAATCAATGCTAAGTTTCCGTCGATCATGATTAAAACTCTTTTTAAACCGAAAGGCACTCCATTCCCAATCATTCTTTCTTCCACGTCCTCTTTGTTTCCGGACAGCTTATGATGTAGAAGATGGATTTCTCTCCGAAACCAAGGATTAACCGTGTTGGCCCTAAAAAGCCAAACCACCCAGAACATAAAATTTTGAACTTTTACTCTTCCCTTGTAGTAAAGGTTATGGATGAGATCGTGTTCTATCTCGTGCAAAAAGGATGCAAGGATCGCGTTAAAAACAATACAAAGCCAAAAGGGAATTAGATTCGTTATATATAGTACAGCGAAAAAGATCATACCGGATGCAGAACCGATCGCGATACTTAAGCCGATTTGATCTTGATATTTTGATAAATATGGAAATCGACTCCGAATTCGATCGTCCCAAAATCGAATCCACTGAATGATCTTTCTAGTTTTTTCCTTTTCCGAAAAAACCTCGTAGGGTTTGTTACGAGTTTTCCATTGCGAATTCATAAGTTATTTTACGTCATCCTAGAATTTTGGGCTTATCTTAACTCGCTCCCAAAGTCAACTATTTCGATTTATAAACCAGATTTCTTCCTACGTAAAATTCTATCCTAGCTTCCAAGAATCAGAAACTTTTTTTCCGGTTCTTTTTTATATCATACCAGTGAAATCCGATCCACTATCTCATTAATATTCGAACCGAAAAGACGCCATGTCTCTTTTAAAATCCAGATTTTGAACGGCTTTATGAACTCTTGATAAAACGTCCCAAAAAAGAAAGAAAAACACAATCGGTAACAAATTGAATTCCTCTGTTTTAATACGAACTCGGCTCGGAATTCGTATTATATAAAGGCAAAAATCGATTTAAATCTTGCAGATCGATTTTTCCGCCGGAAAGGGTACAAATCCCGTCCAAGCCGGAAAAAACTTCTTCAAAAACCTCATAACGGAATTTTTCCAAAAGTATCCAACCTTTGCTTGTAGAAGCATATAATTTTTTCTCGTTGATCAACTTTTCGAAAAGTCTCACTCCGATCATGGATCTTATTTCATATTTTTCTAATATTTTTAAAGCCTCATTTATGGAAACAGTATTTCCTTTGGGAACAGAAACGCTTTTCAGAAAATTCAGAATGCGGGTAACAATAAAAAGGGAATAAATATCCTCTCTTTCAAAATGTTCGGAAAGGATCGCCATCGAAGTTAATCTGGAAAGAAAAACGTCGGATTCGCTTCTTTCCGGAAAATCTGAAGCAATCGGAGAATTCGGAGTAAGATAAAAAAGCGAAGCGCCCATCAAAACGGGCTGGGCCGCGTTAAACCGAAGCGTTTGAATCATAGATTCCAAAGTTTCCATCGGAAGTCCAAGGATTTGATACGAAGTAATTTGAAATCCAAGTTCGAAACTTTCCCAAACGATTTGAAGATACTTTTCGATCGTATGCGGTCTTTTCGTAGTCTCTCTAACGAGTTTATCAGAACTGACCAAGGCGAGGTTCAGATTCGTAAATCCCGCATCCTTCATCAAACGAAGAAGCTCACTATCCAAACTGATATAAGAGATTCCGTTCATTGCGACGAGCCGAATGTCTTTTTTAGGAAAGGCTCGAATCAATTCTTCACAGAGCTTTTTCATTTCGGGGCGGAAGAAAGTCAAATTGTCGTCTTCAAAATCGAATACCCGGTAACCAAGTTCATAAGATTCTTTGATTTCGTTTAACACATTCTCAACCGTATTTCTTCTATACTTGGTTCCAAAGGTAGTGTGAACCGAACAAAAACTGCAACGATGCGGACAACTTCTAGAAGTGATAACAAAACGTATCGGCTTTCCTTCGAAAAGATAATGTTCCTTCGATAAGGAAGATACGTCAGGAGATGGAAGCTCTTGAATCGGAAAATTATCCCCGATCGGATTTAAACGAAGACTTCCATTTTCTTTCCATCCGAGAGAATCAACGATCGCATAACGTTTATACGTTTGAAATTCCCTCAAAAAATCACAGATCGGTTTCTCACCTTCTCCTCGAATGATAAAATCCACGTTCGGATTTGAAAGCATTAGTTCCGGACAAGCGGATACATGAGAGCCCCCCATTAAAACGGGAACGTCTAATACTTTCTTCACTGTTTCCGCCGTCTTTAAAGCCTCTCTGTAATAAGGAGAAAACAAAGAGGAAATACCCACAAGATCGGGCGCCAGAAATTTTACTTCGTTTGCTATATCTTCGTAAGGCGCTCCGAAATGAAAGTATTCAAAAAACGTGGAGAATGGACTTTTATCCGGAACTGAATAATATTCCTTTAAGTATTTGAGTTCGCTCGGAATCGGAACCGTTCTTCTTCCCGCAAGTTTGTCTCCCATGCCTCTATGAAAATCGCGGATAATGACTTCTATGTTTGGTAAAAATTTTTGTATAGCTCCTTTGAGATAACATAGTCCGATCGGTTGCAATCGGATATCGGTATCGTAAAAATCTTGCACTGGCGGTTGAATAAGCAAAAGCCGCATGTCACCATAGAAACAAAAAGAATCACAAGATCAAGCTTCTTCGTCCCTATCGAAAACAGACGAACCGAATTTTATCCGTTGACCCTAAAGGATTTTCGAGTTATACTTCGCAGGCAATAAAAGGAGTTTCAGCATGCCTTATAAACCCACACAACCGAGTATGGACTTGAGTAAATCGCTAGTTCAATTCGCAAAAGATACTTCGGTAGGGACTTTAGAAAGCGTTCGTTCGATACTTACCCAATCCTTCGATTGGTCATCCAAGCAGTTGTCTCAGCTTTCCGGAACTCCTTTGGTTCAGAATACGAGTCTTGCGGAATTTTTTTCCAAATCCGGGGAGTCTCTCAAAAAGGCAAGTGAAAAAACGGAAGAAGGATTGACCCGGGCTTTAAGTTCCACGGCAAAGGCGATGTATGAAACGTTATCCGCTATTGAAAAAGCGGACGTAGTTGTTAAACGAATTTTTTTTGAAAACATCCCCGTTTCCAGTATAGTAGGAGAATCCTTTGCGGGACTCGTAACTACTTCCCATATTCAGGCGTCTTTTCGGCTTGAGGGAAAGGACGCAGGAGTTCAAGAAATCCTAATGGATTGGAAAAAGTCTAAACTCCCGCGTTTGATCCTTTGTATTCCGGGACTTTTTTGCGACGAGGGACTTTGGAATGCAAAAGGAGAGGTTCCTCTTTCCGATACGATGAAAAAATGCGGTTATTACCCGATCTATCTCCGTTTCAATCCGGGGATTCATCTTTCCACGAACGCAAAGCTGATGTTGGATCTTATAGAGACGCTTTTAAATTCCCCCGAAATAAAAGGAGACACGTTAGACGTTATATCTTACAGTCAGGGCGGCCTGATTTTCAGAAGCGCCTTATATCAGGCTAAACAAAAAAATTCATCCTTTTCAGACAGGATTCGCCATGCACTCGTAATCAATTCTCCCGACGGAGGATCGTATATCGAAAAAATTGGTTTTTGGCTCGGGCTTGGAGCGGAGTCGTTACCGATCCTTCCAGTTAATATCTTAGGTTTTATCGGAAATCAGAGAAGTGATGCAATCAAAGATCTTTCTCACGGAATTATCCGAGAAGAGGATTGGGTTCAAAACGATCAAATCAAGAGGTATGTAAATGATTTGTATTTCAAAGAATTGGACGAAGTGAATGCGACTCAGATATACAGTTTAGTAACAAAAGAAGAATCCAAATGGTCCTCATGGATCGGCGACGGAATCGTTGAAAAGCCGAGCCTTACTTTGTTAAGCGACAGAGTATATCGAAAAAAATCCGATCCTGAATCCAGGGTTAATTGTTTGCTCGAAACTTCCCATTATCAGGTGATAACACATCCGGAAACCCATAAAATTCTCCGTAGAGTTTTGACCGACCGATTTTAAATCAAAATAGGAAGCGATACGGCTTTAGTTCAGGAAGCATTTTGCCTGAGTTTATTTAACGCGCATTTATTTCTACTCTTACTGAAGTTATATTTGGATAAAACACGGAGGACAAAATACTTTCCGGTCACGTTTTGCTCTTACTCGGAGCTTTTGTCGATGCGATCACTTCTCTTTCCGGTTTAGGCTCATCCTCATTACGATTTATTAAAATTGAATATTAAAAAAGGCGCATTTATTTTCACGGGAGTTGTTCCTTTTTTGGCGGTCAACATTTGTATCAGCTACATACTCGAAACACCGCGCTCCCGTATTCGAGTGCGTTTCAAATCGGTTATGTGAACTTCTTGTTTTCGATTTCTCTTTTTATTGGAACCTATGTGCGACCCTCCGTCGGTAGTCAAGGCAGCACAAAAAGTCAAAGCGAAAACGATCCGTTATACATTTACTAGGATCCTTCTGATTTTGTTTGCAAAAAAGGCTTACAAACTCTATAAAACTTAGAATTTATAAGAGACATAATTTTCCCCCTACATAGCAATCTTTTCTTTTTGGTCCTATCGGATTTGATTGACAGATCGGCGTTTTAAAAATCATGTTACCATTAAGTCACATGTTAGAAAAAGAATTAAGTCCGGTCTTCAAGGCCCTTTCCGATGAAAGTCGGAGGAGAATTCTGGACATTCTAAAAAATAAGCCCGGTATTTCCGTGGGAGAATTGACGGACTTTTTCGAATTCAGTCGTTTTGCGGTGATGAAACACCTCAAGGTTCTTTCGGAGGCAAATCTCCTAAAGATAGAAAAAAAGGGAAAGTTCAGAAACATTTATCTCAACGCGATTCCAATCCAAATGATCTACGATCGTTGGATTTCGCAATATAGCAAACACTGGGCGAGTTCTCTAACGCGGCTTAAATACGAAATCGAAGGAGAAAGTAGAAGAATGGAAGAATTAAAACAAGTCTATACTTTGTATATCAAGACGAGCGCGAATAAACTTTGGGATACGCTGATCCAGTCCAGTATCACACCCGAATGGTTCGACGGAATGGCAGTTACGTTCGAACCGAAAGTGGGCGCTAAACTTACCTACGACATCAAAGGTCAGGATGGAAATAAATTATCCGTGGTGGAAGGAGACGTTTTGGAGTTTGATCCCCAAAAAAAACTGGCTTATACGTTCAGACTTTCCGCGGAACCGAAAGCCACGAAAGATCGCGCATCCAGAGTGACTTACGAACTCGAACCTTCCGGACCGGATTCGGTAAAATTAACGGTAACACACGACGACTTTGACGGTAAAACGACTACTTTTTTCGGAGTTTCGCAAGGATGGCCTAGACATCTCAGTAACTTGAAAACGTATCTCGAAACCGGAAAAGGTATGAACCTGCCTCCGATGCATTGATATAAAAAAATGAACTGGGAGAAAAAATTATGATCCATTATGGAAAAATCAACGTGATAGCGGGCTTCACTGCAATGTTACTCGCCGCGATGGGAGGATTTGCGCTCGGAGCCACGTTCGACACGAACGTTGTCAAAGATGGGCAATACATTCTGAGTATCGTGCGTTTTTATCTGAGAGAAGGGCATTCCCATGGAATGCCGATCGCGATGTACAATATGATCGTAGGCCTTTGGATCGATAAGGTCGCGCTTTCGAATCGTTCAAAACTGATCGCTTCTTGGGCGGCTGTCTGCGGACTTCTATTACCTATCGGACTCGCATTAAAAGGAGCCGCAGGCGCACCTGCAAACTTTCCTCCGGTAGGACTTCCAGGAATCTTAGGAATGTTCACTTCGATCATCCTTCTTTTGATCGGAGCGATTCGCATTCAAAGAAACGCATAAAAGAGTCCTTCCTAATGTGCGCATAAGAGATTTTGCGCGCGTTCGTTTCGGTTTACTGCCGTTTTAAAAAAATTTTTCTAATAGAAGCGACACGGCGGAAACCTCGGGAGACTTCCTCTATCAGAAAATCATACTTTTTGCAAGTAAAAAGTATGATTCTTGTCGGAACACTTGAAAAAACATGTGTGTTAGATTCTTACTATTTCAAAATTCCTCTCAACTTGTAAGTCCGTCTTCTGAGCTGAAGGTCGCAGAGTTTTCCTATGGATCGCTCTCTTGGGGTGATACCCCGATCCATAGATGAATCTAAATCTCAATCTTTTAGGATTGCAAAAACGATATTAAAAGTTCATAAAGAAGTTCAAGTGATCGTATTGAATTTGCTACAATTTACCAATCTTTGAAAAAGACGGATAAAGAAGACTCGCTCAAGATCGCAAGACCCATACAACGTTTCCAATAGAAGAATTGCCGGTCGTTCCGATTCCATGCCTGGGGTCGGTATGATTACTTCTTTGGCGATCATGAGTTACAAGGGTATTCTCTTCGGCGAACAAGCCGCTTACTACGTAGGCCTGCGCCAAGGGTTGATATCTCGGGCGGCTCCGTTTATTACGGCAGAATTGTCAGCCGAGGTTATCATTCAATTCGAAGAGTGATCGTTCAAGCGGCCTGGAGCCTTCTCCGTTGTCAATATGGCAGAAAGATAAAAAGAATTCCATCAAAGATTATATCCTAAAAAAGGTGCTAAAAAATCAATCATAGCGACTTCTCGTAAAATGATCAAAATTTTTTATACAACGATTAAAACGGGAGAGATTTTCGATTCTATGCCTGAATTTGTATTGAATCGAAAATTAGCTCAATATGGTCTTATGTAATAAAACTGCAGAAGGGCTTGACACAAGATACATAGGAGAAAGCAGCACTTTAGTTTCAGCTCGCGAGTCATTTTTGCGATAAAATTTGCGAACGACTCGCCCGAACTTTCTTATATCGAATTCACGTTATTTATTGCAGTATTCTTCTCAACTTGTGGATAAAAGTATGGTAAAGACTTTCAAAAATGGTTCTGTTCGGAAAATCGAAAATGCAAATTAGAGAAGCCTCCATTGAAGACTTGCAGGAAACCGCAAAATTGTTCGACGAATATCGTCTCTTTTATAAACAGAAATCGGATTTGGCAGGTGCAAGAAAATTTATCGAAGAAAAAATTCGTAAACAAGAATCCAAGATTTATCTTTTAATGAAAGGGAAAACTTACTGCGGCTTTACTCAGTTGTACCCTATCTTTACTTCCATATCCATGAAACGGGCTTGGATCCTAAACGATCTTTTTGTTCGTCCTGAACATCGTAAAAAAGGAGGAGGTAAAGCCTTAATCGAACAAGGAACTTCTCTTGCAAGAGATACCGAAGCGAAGTATCTTACATTATCAACCGCTTTTGATAATCGTACGGCTCAAAGATTATACGAGTCGTTCGGCTTTGTGAAAGACGAGGAATTTCTTAATTATACTTTAGTTATATAATCCATTTAAATTTCTGAATGTATGTCTGAGACAAAAAATTTAAAATCCGGAATTGTTCAAAAGCCCTGTCAGCGTTGCGGAAAAATCTTTGGTTGTGGGGCAGCGATAAATTCCTACGAATGTTTCTCGGTAAATTTATCCCCCGAAATCCTAAAACAACTCCGAACAAATTACGGCGATTGTATTTGTGTTTCCTGTTTAAAAAATCTAAGCGAGTCGGAAGAAAAAAAGTTCAATATGTTTTAGATGACTAAAAGCCTGTCCCAAAACCTTTAAAGAAATCAGTTACAATGATTCAGTAAGTTCGTAACAAAACCGTAGGAGTTCTCACATCCCCAGATTTTTGAGACAGAACTCTAAACAAGAACTGCCTGTTTGGAAGCCCTTTCCAACTTGATCAGATTGGCACTTGCCGTCGCGACACTATCCAAATGATAGGCTTGTGTGATCGCTTTTCGTTTTTGAAGTTCCTTTCCGCCCAATACCTTAAGTGATCTTTCCAGAAGCATTCCGCAAAGAAAACGAGCGGCGATTTCCACCACCTCAAATGCCAAAGAATCTTTTACATTTCCGTTATGAATCGATTTATAAAGCCCTACGCTGGTATCAAGGTCGCTCCAAACCTTTTTGAGATCTTCCGACGGGGAGAATTTAGAAAGTTCTTCTTCCGCGTATTGTCTGAGTTGTCCGGTTGGAGACATTCCCGATACAACACCGCCAATTGCCGCCACAATCTGCAATTGGGTTGTTCCTTCGTAAATTGTAGTAATTCTACTATCTCTATAGATTCGAGCTACGTCGTAGTCTTCGGTGTAACCACTTCCTCCGTGAATCTGCAAAGCATCCGATGCAATTGCCACGCACCCTTCAGACGCGTAATACTTACTAAGTGGCGTGAACAAATCCGCAAGTTTTTCCCAACGACGAATCGTTTCATCCTGACTCACATCTTTTTCGGATTTGCCTTCGGCTTTGATAAGGTGCTCTTTCGGCCAATGATAGAGATCAATCGCCTTTCCGGTTTCAACGATAAGAACTCTGGTAGCTAGAATTTCCCTTTCCATCCGATCCAAAATTTTTCTGACTGCAGGAATTTGTTCGATCGGTTTGCCGAATTGAATTCTTTCCGAAGCGTATTTTTTTCCTTCGTAATAAGCAGCAGTCGCAATTCCTAAAGATTGAGTCGCGATCGTAAGTCTCGCAGCATTCATCATTCCCATAGAATATTTCACAAGACCGTATCCAGTTTTTCCAATCAGTTCTCCCGGCGAATTATCGAAAACAACTTCACAAGTCGGAGAACAATGAAGCCCCATTTTATGTTCCACTCCGGCTATATGAACATCTTTTCCTTTTACGAGAAAAAAAGACAATCCTCTCGCGCCGCTTTCGGGTGATCCGGTTCTCGCCAATGTAAGAATTAAGGAAGGTGCGTCGATATAACCACAAGCATGTGTGATAAAACGTTTCGCTCCATTAACTCTCCAGACACC
This sequence comes from Leptospira mayottensis 200901116, assembly GCF_000306675.2. Lineage (NCBI taxonomy): Bacteria > Pseudomonadati > Spirochaetota > Leptospiria > Leptospirales > Leptospiraceae > Leptospira > Leptospira mayottensis. The sequence continues at coordinate 308,677 of NZ_CP024871.1, read as the reverse complement.
ATCTGCATCTTGAGTTGCTCTTGTTTGAACGTTCGGAAGATCTGATCCGTAGTTTGGTTCGGTAAGCGCCATCGCCGCACTGTATTTTCCTGCGGAAATTTCAGGGAGCCATTTCTCGCACATTTCGGAAGAAGCGTATCTTTCCATAATCTCTACAATATTTATATTTCCGTATGCAAGACAAAACGCTGCATCAGCCCTCGCCGCAATTTCCATCATAAAAGACTGAACAGTTGCAGGTAGTCCTATTCCACCATATTTTCTACTGATCGAAATCGGCATAAGTCCAGCGTCTCGGAGAGTATTGTAACATTCTTCCTGAGCCGTCGGAAACGTTACCTTTCCATTCGCATATTTGAGTCCGATTTGATCCATTTCCTTACTGCGAGGAGCCACAAATTCCCCCATAATTTCACCTAAGGATTCTAACACGGATTTATAGTATTCTTTAGCCTCCTCCACGTTTGAAGGAGCATAAGCCAATTTTTCATTACCGGTCTTTTTATATTCTTCCGCATCTTCGAATTTATGTTCGTAAGCGTGAATAATTTTTTCCCAATCGATCAACTCGTCGAAAACGAGTTTAAGATCCTCGTTGTCCTGAAAATAATTACTGATAATCATGGGATTTCGTACCTCTCAACTATGCCCAATAGTTAAAACCATCTCGGAGATATGTCAAGCACACAAAGAAAACTAATCCCTAGTCTTATCTTCTTCTTTCAATTTTTTTAATTTTGGTAGTTCTCCGATCGCAACGGAATACCAAATCGTATTTAAAGAATGTTGATAAAACACCCTTCTATATGCAATTTCAGAATCCAGAAAAGAAATTTCCGATATCAAAAGTTCAAGGCGGGAAACTGTTTTGAAACTAAAACCCCTTCTTTGACTACTCAGATTGGATTCCACGGAATTAAGAGCTTTTGAATATAAGGACAATAATCGAGCAGAATTCCGAGAACTTTCGTAAGCTTTTCGAATCTCGTCCGTTGCGATCCGTTTTGTTTGCGATAATTGTAATTCCGCTTGTCTAACGGCCGATTCCGCTTGTTTCACTCCCGCCGTGATCGTTCCGGCAGACAACAAAGGAACGTTGATTGATAACTGCATCGTGATATCTTTATTCTGAGCAGTGTTATGTTCCGGAATCGTATAATAATTGTTTAACGTAACCGAAGGCAAATGTCCACCCCAGGCTTTTTTGAGATTAAGCTCCGCCATCTTAAGATTTTCTTTTGCCGCAATCACATCATATCGTTTCGCGATCCTTTCTTCGGGTAATAGGTTTTGAGGAATGGAAATCACTCCCCTAGGAATCGACAATCGAAGTTCCCCTTCTCCTATACCTACAAGACTTTCCAACGCCATTTCAGCCTGTTTTAATTGGTATTTAAAATCCTCAAGATTCGCTTCCGATCTGGAAAAATCCGCTTCGGCCCCGCTCAAGTCGGCTCTAGTGATTTTTCCTAAGGAAAAAAGCCTTCGTCTTTCTAGAATCATTTTGCGAACAAGATTTATTTTCTTCTCCTCCAACAAAATAACCTCTTTTAACTGTAAAACATTATAATATGCTTGTGCAATTTCCAGATAGAGACGTCCAGACTCGTATTTAGCCTCGTTCATTCTCACGTTGGCGAGAGCACCTGCGGCTTTATAAGTCGTGTATTGGCTTACACCGTTTAAGATGGGGATACTCAAAAGTAATCTCGTTCCGGGACCGACGGTCGGAGGTAGACTACTCGTAGAAGATCCTCCTGTAAGAGGATTCGGTTCCGTATAAAACGGGTTAAAGTGAGAATTCGGTCCGGGAATCCTATAAAATTTATTATACACCAAAGACAAGGACGGAAAGAAGGAAGCAAACGCCGCCGCCTTTTGAGAATCCGCTTGCTGAATTGCTTCTTCCTTAAGTGCAATTCTTTCCGTTCTTTCTACCGCGTATGAGTAGAGTTCGTCGATACTCAACTCTTGATCAGGAGAAATGTTCCGAATCTTTTCGGTCGTAACTCCAGTGACTTCTTCCAAACTGGACTCGACGACTCCATCGCCCGTTCGAATCTTCGAATCGTCGATGCAACCAAAACCAAACACCAAGACCGCAAAAGAAAGGAAAAAAAAATTCATTTTTTTGAATGTATTTTTAAAACTGAATCTCGACCATACATTCCGATGCAATAGAGCCGATCTCTCGACTTGCGTCAAAGACGAATTTATAAATCCTATTTTTATAATATTTTTTCGATTCATTATTTGTTTCTATGATTCGTTTAAAATCTAAATTACGAAAAACCCTATTTTTAGTTTGTATTTCGTTGTCTTTTGCAATATTATTTTACAGATATTGGTCTATGAAAAACATCTATTCAACTCTGGGCGTTAGAAAATTTAATATCCAGTTTCCCTACGATCCGTGTTGCAGATAGTTGCAGAAACTCATCATTTTTCCTTTTCTCCGAGATAATACGCCGCGGGAACGACCAAAAGTGTAATCAAGGTGGAAAGGGTCATTCCCCCCAAAATTGTCACCGCCATTGGGATTCTCGTTTCCGCCCCGGGCCCGAGAGCCAAAGCGGGAGGAATCGCAGCCGCAATCGAACTGAAAGAAGTCATAAGCACCGGCCTCAAACGGATCGGGCAGCCTTCTTTGATGGATTCTCGAATGCTTTTTCCAGTCGATCGAATGTGGTTTACGAACTCCACAAGAAGGATCGAATTCTTTTTTACCAAACCCAAAAGGAGAATGAGCCCGATAAAGCTATACATATTGAACGACTGGCCGAACAGATAAAGAGAGGCTAACGCTCCTGTAAAACTAAAGGGCATTGCAAGAAGAATATAGAGCGGTTGTTTTAAACTGTTGAACTGACTAGCAAGAATCATATAAGAAAGAAGAATTCCGAACGTCAGGGCAAGCGTAAGACTTTCGCCGGATTCTTTAGCAGTTTTGGCTGAACCAGTAATTGAAACGGAATAACCGTCTGGAAGAATTTCTCTAGCGATCTCAAGCGCCTTCTCTGTTGATACGGTCTGCCCTAAAGCGGGAGCCGGATTTCCAAAAACACGAATTGCCCTTTCCCGATTGATCCGAGTGATCGTTTTAAGGGCTTCCTTTTCTTGAATACTCACAACTTCTTTGAGTTTGACGAATTCACCGAAGGTGTTTCGAACACCAATGTCTGGAATGATCTCTATCGTTTCTCCCTGGTCCTTTCGGATTTTTACTCTTACATCGTAACTTCTTCCGTTTTCTGTAAAACGACTTACATTCTTTCCGCCCATCAATGTTCCAACCGTATTTCCAACGTTCGCCATACTCACGCCTCGGAGTGCTGCGGCTTCTCGATTGGTAATAAGTCTGAGTTCTTTTTGTCCGGCGACGTAATCCGTATCCACGTCTAAAACGACCTTACTTTCCTTGAGCTTATCCAAGATCCGAACCGAAAGGGAAGATAACGTTTTCCAATCCGGACCAGTTAACACGAGTTCGACGGGATAACCTCTCCCTGCGGAAAATCCTCTCTGGGAGAGATCCTGCATAGAGAACGTCGCTTCGGGCACGAGTTCCTTTAAATCCTTTCGTAAAATTCCGAAAAGAGCCGCCTGCGTGATTTCCCTTCCGGTCTTAGGGTTTTTCGGTCTGTGTCCCATCTCCTTCATCGTGATAAAGAACATTCCCGTGTTCGCTTCGGTTCCTCCGAATCCTCCCACGTTGGAAATATACTTTTCGATTTCCTTTCTTTGGATGAGATATTGCTCCACCTTCTTCATCGCTTCGTCCGTTCTTTGTAGAGAAGAACCCAAAGGCAAACGCGCGCGCACTATAAAACGCCCCATGTCCTGCGGAGGAATAAATTCTTTCTTTAAGAGAAAGAAAAACCCAAGCGACACGAGAAACAGAGCAGTGGTTCCGTATAATATCGATTTAGGATATTTTAATACGAAGTCGATCGAGCGCGCGTATAAGTCCGTGCTGTAATCGAGAAATCGTTCGATCGTCGGATCCATCCTTTTAAAAACGGAAATTCTCGAAACCCAACGATTCCAAGATTCACGCGCATCGACTGAAAACACCGAGGAAAAATAGGTTTTTTTCCCACTATCCTTTTTGTCTTCGCTGTACAAAGAAGAACGCATCGGCGTAAAACTCAACGCTTCAAATAGAGACAGTAAAACGGCAACGGAAATTGTAACTCCGAATTCCAAAAAATATCTTCCGATGATTCCTTTCATAAAGGCCACCGGAAGAAAGATCGCAACGACAGCTAACGTAGCCGCTAAAGCTGCAAATCGAATTTCCAAAGCTCCTTCCAATGCGGCTTTAAACCAGGATTTTCCCATCTCATGATGTCTCGTAATATTTTCCAGAACCATGATCGCGTCATCTACGACGATCCCAGTCGCAAGAGATAAACCTAACATCGTAAAGGTGTTGACCGTAAAACCTGCAAAGTATAAAAATAAAAACGTTCCGATTACCGAAGTCGGAATTGCAAGAAGAACGTTTCCGGTACTCTTCCAATTCCCCAAAAACAATCTACATACGAAACCGGTGAGAATTGCAGAAAAGATCAGAGTGAATTCGAGCTCGTTTACGCTGTCTCGGATATAACCAGTGTTATCGTTCGAAACCGTAAGATCGTAACCTTTGGGAAGCCTCGGTTTTAATTCTTTGACCTTCGCTTTAACAAGATCTCCGACTTGAACCGCATTGGCTCCTTTGAGTTTTTTGATTCCGATTGCAACGGCAGAAATTCCATTAAACCGGGAAATTCTTCTGATCTCACCTAACCCGTCTTCGACGGTTGCGATATCTTTGAGTCGAATCGATCTAAAAAGAGGAGAACCACTTCTCGAATTTAAAAATATGTTTCCAAATTGTTCCGCAGTGGGAACCTCCCCCACTGCTCGAAGACTGATTTCATTCGTCCTGTTTTCCAATCTTCCCGAAGGAACTTCCAAATTCTGTTCCTTCAGTGTGTTGACAATATCGTCTACGGCGATTTCGTTTCTGGAAAGTTTGAGTGGATCCAAAAAGACATTGATCGTTCGATCGACGTAACCTCCGAGAATGATTTCACCCACTCCCGAAATTTCCTGAAACTTATCTTTCAGAAAATCCTTCACGAAAAGCATCTTTTCCTTTTCGGTCTTATCGACCGCGGTCACGGAAACCCAAATGATTGGAACATCGTCCGGATTGGATTTTGTAATCACCGCTGGATCCAATTCTTCCGGAAGTTTATTGGAAACCTGAGCCAGTTTTGTTTGAATCTCTTGAACGGCAACATCCACGTTCCGACTGAGCTCTAACTCCACGGTTATAGTTGCGGAACCATCCGAAGAAATTGAACGGACCTCGGTAACTCCTTCGACAGCCATTAAGGCTTCTTCGATCGGATCGACTACGTCGGTTTCCATAACTTGGGCGTTGGCGCCAACGAGTGTGAGAGAGACATTGACTACCGGAAAGTCAACGTCGGGCATTTGAGAGACACCCATTCTGGAAAATCCGACCGATCCAAAAATAATAATCGCGGCCATCATCATCCAAGAGAAGATCGGGTTTTGTATCGATACAGTGGAGAGCAAGAAAACCTCTTCAGAATTTAACAAAAACAAAAGTTCTAAAGCGAACTTTGAATATCAATTCGACCTGATTTTTTGATCTCGGATCCTATTTTTTATCCTACGAATCTATTATAATTAATTCTCAACTCCCCTTGACAGAAAAAACGACACGATCTCATCCTGGAAGATATGGAACAACTCAGCTCCAGAGAACGATTGATACAGACTACAGCGCAACTTTTGCAAGAGAAAGGCTATCACGGAACCGGGTTGAAAGACATTCTTAAATTAAGTGGAACTCCGAGCGGTTCTCTTTATCATCATTTTCCCGATGGAAAGGAAGAATTAACTGCAGCCGCAATTCAGAGCGCAGGAGAAAGTCTCGAAAAACAAATCGAAACTACCATTGAAAATCATCCCGATCTTTATAGAGCTTTGCAAGAATTTACAAGTCACCTTTCGCAAGAGTTAATTGACTCCGGCTTTCAAAAAGGTTGTCCCATTGCAACCGTAGTTTTGGAAATCGCAGCTGAAAACGATCGAATCCAAAAGGTTTGTTCGAGCATATATCTCAAATGGCAAAATTTATTGAGCTCTTTCCTGCAAAGATCGGAAATGAAAGAAGATCAAGTGAAATCCGTCTCGATTCTTCTTTTGGCAGTCGTAGAAGGGGCTTTGGTGTTATGCCGTGCTCACCGTAGCATAGAACCCTTGGAAATCGTTAGAAAGCAACTGGAAAGTATTTTGAGCACTCTAATTCCTGCTAAGGGAATATAATTGACCGCTTTTATCTTTCAATAAAATTAGTAGATCGATCTATCTATTTGTAGGGAGTGAAGAATGAATATTTTTATCACAGGAGCTTCCGGTTTTGTAGGGGAAGCGGCGACCCGAATTTTATCTAAAAAACATACTGTTAGAGCAATGTCCCGATCGGAAAAAACCGACGCCATTATTTCCATGGTAGGAGGAAAACCGGTTCGCTGTGAACTCAATTCCGTGGATTCAAATTTTTTGAAAGGAATCGACGTCGTCATTCACAGCGCGGCTTATGTGGAACAATGGGGACCGTTTCAGGATTTTTGGAAGGTCAACGTGGACGGAACCGCTCAACTTCTGGAGGCATCTCGCAAAGCGGGAGTCAAACGATTCATCTTTATCGGAACCGAAGCCGCCCTCTTTTACGGACAACCGATGATCGACATTGACGAATCGTATCCTTATCCGAACAACTCTCCCTTTCCCTATTCAAAGACCAAAGCCGAAGCCGAGAAGCTTGTATTAAAAGCAAATTCTTCTGAAATGCAAACTCTTTCCATCCGTCCTCGTTTGATTTGGGGACCCGGTGATAAAACAGTTCTCCCGGTTCTTTTAAAGATGGTTTCAGATGGAAATTTTTCTTGGATCGACGGCGGCAGGGCACTTACCAATACGACTCACATTTATAATCTAATTTATTCGATCGAACTCGCTCTCACAAAAGGCCAGGGTGGTAAGGCTTATTTTGTTACCGATGATGAAGTATTCAATTTTCGTAATTTTCTAGAATCCCTTCTCGCAACTCAGAAGGTGGCAGCTCCGAATCGTTCTATCCCGGGTTGGCTTGCTCGTTTTTTAGCGAGAATTCTAGAAGGAGTTTGGAAACTTTTTAGAATCAAAAACGAACCTCCTCTGACTCGTTTTAGCGCGAGTATCATGTCCCGAGATTGTACGATCAAAATCGATAATGCCAAAAAAGATTTGGGTTATTCTCCCTTGTTGACGGTTCGCCAAGGTCTTGCTGAAATGCCGGTTCTCGGTTCTTAAATCTCGGAATTTTTCCATTTTTGGTAGTAGAATTGGAAATTCGAAAATCAAAGATCCGTTCCAAAACCTTTTCTTTTCTTGGAAACGTCCTTACACAGTATGATAAGCCAATTTGGAAATAGATTCTAACAACAATCATTGTTTCTATATTTAGAATCTGTTCCAACATCTTAGGATGTAGGAACTATTATAAAAATTGAACAACGAAAAAGACTGCTCGAAAACCAATTAGCATTCCAGGAGAAGTAATCTGTGGGAGCCCTTCGAAAAGGTTCCCACAAAACTCCGATCAAGTTCAGATTTTTCTTGTACTTTTTTGATTCTCCCAAAATCTGAACTTTACAAGGCATAGAAAAAGGTCTTTACGAGATCGAATTCAAATATAAAATGCGACATAATAAAATTATAAGAGCCCAAGTTGGATATGAGTAGCATCGAAACTGAAATTTCGGAAAAAAATCTTAAGAAAAAGACGGAAATCGAATTTCACAAACCTACTCTATCCAGGGAGGATTTGAAAACAGTCCTCGAGTGCCTAGTTGAAGATCACCTCACAACCGGAAATGTAACGATACGTTTCGAAAAAGCATTCGCTTCCACCTTTCGTTATAAACAAGTCATTTCCAGCAACAACCTCACTTCTGCATATCACCTTGTCCTTCTCGCACTTGATATCCAAGCAGGTGACAAAGTAGTCCTTTCCACTTTTGCGCCCGTTTCTGCACTAGATGCGATTTTTCTCTTAAAAGCAATTCCAGTCGTAATCGATTTGGATAAAAATTCTTTTCATTTGAGTCCAGAAGGACTTACAAAAGCGCTCCAAGATTCTTCCGTAAAAGCGATTCTTTTGGATCATTCTTTCGGGTCCATTATAGACGCAAAACGTTACGACTTTCAGGAAATTCCAGTCATCGAAGACATTTCCGAAGTTTTAGGCGCTCAAAGCACAACATTCACTCCGGGAAAACAAGGTAATATCTCTGTTTGCGGACTTTCCGTAGATCAGATGATTACAACCGGAAACGGTGCGATGATTATCACCGATCAAGAATCTTTGGCTAAAAAAATCCGCACAATGAAGGCCGGTAAAGAGCCTTACCAAAGAAAAGAAGGACAGCCTAAATTAGATTATAACCTTATCGACTACCAAGCCGCTCTCGGAATTGAACAACTTTCCAAGATCGGAATCATCTTAGAAAGGAAAAGAAAGATCGCACAAATTTATCTTCAGTCTATTTCGGGAAGTTCGGTAAAAACTTGGTATGGTGATCCGAATCTGGATACGTTTAACCGTTTTATCATTCTTGCACCGGGAAGTTACGAGCAGGTTGAAAGATACTTTCGTTCCTTACAGATTGGAACCCAAAAAGTAGCAGAAGAACCAATTCATCATATTTTGGAACTTCCAAATTCGGACTTCCCGAATGGAGAAAAACTCTTTCAAAGAGGTCATTGCATTCCGATTTACCCCAACCTGACAAAAGATAATATCCAAAGAATCTCTCAGGCGATCCGTAGAATTTATTGAACCATTACCCGAATCGTGATCATAGAAGAACAATAAGATTAACTCTAAAGAGTAAAATTTAGTTTTTTATATTAAGAATCTTCCACCACAAATACCGGTTTCAAAAAAATCGAATTCTTTTCAAGTTGTCTTCGAATAAACTCATCTCCAAACTAAACTTGCCGACTTATTGAATTCGTAGATTCAACAAAACATTTTAAAATATCCTTCTTTTTCCGAAGAAGTACCGTTTCAAAAATATGATAAATTATTTTCAAGAGATGCTTAAAATTTCCCCACAGAAATTTGATATTGATTTCTTTTTTAAGAAGCTCGACGCCAATTGGTAAGTTATATTGAGGTAGTCCATGAATATTGCCCAGCTTTCGATCAAACGACCTATTTTTATTTGTAGTATCGTTCTTCTGATGCTTCTCACTGGTTGGGTGGCTCTGGGGAGAATGGGAGTGGATCTCTTTCCGGACGTAAACATCCCGATTGTTTCCGTTACCACAATTTACCCGGGAGCAGGTCCCGAAGAAATAGAAGAACTCGTCTCCAAACCTTTAGAAGAAGAACTCTCTTCTATTGCCGGTCTGAAAAAAATTTCTTCCAGAAATCAGGAAGGCGTTTCCGTCGTATTCGGCGAGTTTACACTTGCAACGGACATCAAATACGCGGAACAACAATTCAGAGATAAAGTCGGACTCGTAAAACCGAAACTTCCAACCGGAATCAAAGAACCAAAGGTAGTCCGTTTCGATCCAGCGGATCAACCGATTGTTCGACTCGCACTTTTCGCGGAACTCGATCAAGCAAAACTCTACGACATCGCTAAAGAAACGGTAAAATCTAAATTAGAACAAGTTGCAGGCGTAGGTTCAGTTAAGATCGTCGGCGGAACTCGAAGAGAGATCCAAATTGAATTAGATAGAAACAAACTAACTTCTTATCAAATGCCCGCGGTTGTAATTGCAAACCGTTTGAAAACCGCAGGTTTAAACGTTCCAGTCGGAAAATTCGAGGCAGGTGTTAAAGAAACTTCTTATAGAACTCTGGGAAGATACGAATCCTTATCTCAAATTGAAAATACGATCGTTTCCTTCAGCGGTGAAGTTGGAAATGCGGTTCTCATCAAACAACTGGGAATCGTTCGAGACGGAACGGAAGACGAAGAAACGATCGGTTATCTTTGGGCCTCAAAAGAAGGCGCCGTCGAGGAAAAAGTTTCGTTCTTCACCAAGATCGGAAATTTCTTCAGTGGTAAGAAAGAAAATACAGCCGTTGCTAAAGAAACAAAACCTGCTTTGTTTATCGACGTTTACAAACAATCAGGAGCCAATACAGTCGCCGTTGCGGACGAAGTTCTAAAACGAATCAGCAAACTCAACGAAGGAATTCAAAACTTAGACGGAAAACCAAGGATCCGTTTGATTCGTGACGGATCCAAATGGATTCGTTACAACGTCGAGGATGTAACCGAAGCGATCATAATCGGGATTCTTCTCGCTGTTATCACAGTTTATTTCTTTTTAGGAAATTTCCGTTCTACCATCATTACGGGACTTGCTCTTCCGAACTCCATGCTTGGTGCTTTCGTTTTAATGTGGGCGATGGGTTTTACCATCAACGTGATGACTCTTTTAGCTCTTTCCTTGGCAGTAGGTCTTCTCATAGATGACGCGATCGTAGTTCGAGAAAATATCTTCCGAAAACTGGAGGAAGGGAAAGGAGTCATGGAAGCGGCTGAAACCGGAACCACGGAAGTAACGTTAGCCGTTATTGGAACGTCTTTGACTGTGATCGCCGTATTCTTACCTGTAGGATTTCTTTCCGGCATTGTAGGTCAGTTTTTCAAACAGTTCGGCTTAACTGTAGTCTTCGCAATGCTCATTTCTCTCTTCGACGGACTTGCAGTAGCGCCGATGCTTTCCGCCTATTTTGCCGGCAAGATTGATCACCATGCAAAACCGAATAAGGCCGTGGAACTTTTCGATAAATTCCAAACCTGGCTCGAAAGACAGTATGGAAAAGTAATGAAAGTTGCTCTGAAAAGACCAGGAATGGTGCTTTTGGCCTCTCTTGGAATTTTCATTCTTTCGATCTTATCTTTGAAACTTGTAAAGAGTACGTTTTTACCCGCAAACGATCAGGGAGAATTTCTAGTTACCTTGGACCTTCCTCCCGGAACAAGCCTTCAAGGAACCAAACAAGTCGCGGACCAAGTTCTTGAAATTTTGAAGAAAATTCCCGAAATGGATATGATCGCGATTACGATAGGTAAACCGGACGGAGGAGAACCAAACGCGGGAACTCTTGCAGTTGCATTAGTACATTCTAAAAAACGAAAACGTACTACAACTCAGGTCAAGGACGATATTCGTGAACTTTTAAAACCGTTTGCATACGCAAGGCCAGCAGTATCCGATTATAGCGCGGTCGGGGGCGGAATTCAGTATCCCTATCAGCTCGTAATCAAAGGAGAAAATCTGGCTGAAATGGATACGTATTCCAAAAAGGTAGTAGCGAGATTAAAATCTCTTTCCGATCTGGCAGATATCGATACGGATTACAGAGCAGGAAAGCCGGAATATCAGATTCATTTGGACAATTTGAAAATGCAACTTGTCGGGGTACTGCCTGGCGTTGCAGGTTCCGAACTTCGCTATCAGATTGCGGGAGACCAAGTCAGTAAATTTTATGATAATGGAATCGAATACGAAGTGAAAATGAGACTTCGTCCCGACCAAAGAAACCTAAAAATGGCCTATGGACAAACCAAAGTGCCAAATATCGCCAATAAACTCATTCCACTTTCCGCAATCAGCGTTGGAAAAGAAGCGGCAGGCCCCTCTCGAATCAACCGGATTGACAGAGCGAGAACGATCGTCATCAATGCGAACTTAGCGCCGGGAGGAGCAGTTCAGGATGCGACCAAGATCACCGATGAAATTCTAAAGAAAGAACTTCCTCCACCTCCAGGGATTCGATATAATTTCCAAGGTCAATCGGAAGACTTCAAAGAACTCTTGGCAAATATCGTACTCGCATTTGGACTGGCACTCGTATTTATCTATCTCGTGCTTGCCTCCCTATACGAATCGTTTATCACTCCGATTACGATTTTATTTGCAATTCCTCCGGCAATTTCCGGAGCATTCTTCGCACTTGCATTGACGAACGAAATGCTCAATCTTTTCTCAATGATCGGTTTGATTCTCCTTATGGGACTTGTGGCAAAAAACTCCATTCTTCTTGTGGATTATGCAATGCAAGCAATGAGAGAAGGAGGCAAATCTCGAAACGACGCCATTTACGAAGCGGGGCTCGTTCGACTCAGACCGATTTTAATGACTTCCCTCGCGATGATTATGGGAACGGTTCCGATTGCCCTCGGATTCGGGGAAGCGGCAAAATCCAGAACCGCGATGGGGATTGCGATCATCGGAGGATTGATTCTTTCAACCATCGTAACACTCGTGGTCGTACCTTCGATCTTCGGATTTATCGATCGATTTAGAGAATGGATCGAAAGTAAATTCCGACCGGACTACGATATGAACGCTTCGTTGGTTGAACACGAACATTCTTCTAACGGACAAGAGTTCTACAAAAAAGAATGGGCAGTCACTCCGGAAGTAAAAGTGGAACCTCCTAAAAAATCAGTTTCCAAAAGATCTAAAAAATAATATTAAAATTTTTGAATGGAAAATTCGCTTCAAGCGGATTTTCCGTCGATTTCAACCGTTTACGAACAAAGCTAATTGAAACGATATCAGAATTAAATTTCCTTCCGAAAATTTTGATCGATATACGATAAAATAATATTCTTTACGGTTTTAATTTGTTGCTACCAATTTCTACATAAAACGAACATCGAAAAATTTAGGGCAAACTACCGCTTAGACAGGTGCCTTGTCATTTAGAGGTTATCTCAAAAACCGTCATCCGTGTAGTCAGACTTAAAATTTCTTGTACTTAAACTATAAATAATATAATTGATCGTTATGAGCCGATTAGGTGACTTAACGAACGAACAATGGGATTTGCTTTGCGATTTACTTGTAGAACCCGAAGCAAGAGATGACGGTAAAGGTCGTCCGCGTGTAAATTCAAGATCAATTTTGGACGGTATATTATGGATTCTTCGCACTGGTGCTCCGTGGATAGACCTACCTGATAGATATCCCGCATATCAAACATGCCATCGAAGATTTCAAGAATGGCGCAAAAATGGAACCCTGGATAAAATTTTAGAAGCGCTTCTTCATGACTTAGAAATAAGAGGCAAGATGGATTTAAGTACGTGTTTCATTGACGGGACTTTTGTTCCTGGAAAAAAAGGGGCCTACGTATTGGCAAAACTAAACGGGGAAAGGGTACAAAAGTCATGGTTATCGTCGACAAAAATGGTATTCCTATCTCCGCCGGGATTGAAAGTGCTTCGCCGCATGAAAGTAAGCTCGCGGAAGGTGCAATCATCCGCAAAAAAGTCAAAGGCAAAATCAAAGATTTAGTCGGAGATCGTGCTTACGATTCTGATCCTTTAGATGAATATCTTAAAAAGAAATATAAAGTAAATTTGATCGCTCCACACAAATCAAATCGAAAAAAGAAAAAGACACAGGATGGACGTAAGTTGCGGAAATATCGTGGAAGATGGAAAATTGAACGAACTTTTTCTTGGCTACAGAACTTCAGAAGATTTGCAACTCGATACGAACGAAACGATCAAAACTTTTATGGAATTCTGATACTCGCATGTATCATGATCGTTATTAGGAGTTTTTGAGATAACCTCTAGTTATCAGTAAGAATTGTATTAAGATCGCTCCAAAAACGGAGGGAAAAACCAAAGTTGATGTTGAAAAAACAAAATCCGTAATGGGTATTCTTCTAAATGAACAACATTGTCAAACCACTTTTGAACTCTGTGAAAAGAGCTACTATACGAGTCATTCGACAAATTGAGTACAGTTCATTTAAAAAATGGAATAAAAAAAATTCAATTTTGAAATAAGCCGTAATTCGGAATCAAGTATGACAAGCTTCGGAAAGATATGTTACTTCCTTACGGAACATTTAAGAATCAAATTCCTGAAGATCTTTCACTCTTCTTCGTCCAATGAAAAAATATCTCTAAGAAAAAATTAAAATTTGAATCCCAAAATTTCAGTTATCATAGAAGAAATGTTCTCTACCAAATAACTTTTCCGTATTGATCTGTGAGTTTTTTGAGATACATCTTATGGATCAAAATCACGGGGAAATTTTCGTAAAAAGACAGACTATAGAGGGACTTAAGTAGTTCATCACTTTTTTCAGATACGATAAGAGAGTTCAGGGATTGAAAATTAATCCGACTTTAGATCAACAATCGGTTCCAACAACTTTTAGACATAGGAATAGAATCGACAAAACAAATATACCGTTACGATTTTAAAATAAGAATACACGAGTTCACTTGAATCCGACTAAAAAATAAAAAGACCGCCGGAATCTTCATATTTTTCAAGACATCAGCAAGCAAATCGAGTTATCCGAACAACGGAGGAAACTGAAAGCACTGATGGAAAACACACAAAACGCGATCTGGTCCGTAGACAAAAATTACAGAATTCTAACAACGAATCGTCTCTTTCAAGAATTTATATTCAATATATATAAAATAGATCTGAAAATAGGAAATAACGCTTTAGAACAGTTCGAGTTCGATACCTCCGCCACTTGGAAGGATATCTACGATTCCACTTTTGAAGGCGTTCCGGTTCGAAAAGAGTGGGAGATTCCGAACCAAGAGGGAAATTCAAGTTATTATGAAATTCTAACTTCTCCCATTTATAGTTCAACTGAAAACATTCGAATATCGTATCCGAAAGATCAGGCGTCTCTTTCGGATATTTTATACGAAGAAGGATCAAAAAGCGTAGGAGAAATTCTAGGAGCGACGCTTTACATTCGAGACATCACCGAAAAAAAGTTATTGGAACAAAAAACCGCCAGCCTTATCAAAAGCAAGAACCGGTTGTTGGCAACAGTGATGCATGACCTTAAGAATCCGATGAACGGAATTCTGGGTTTAATCGAACTTTTAAAAGAACAAACCGATAATCAAAACAGCATGGAACTTCTCGATATGATGTTTCGAGCGGCGGATAAATCCTTAAACATCATCCAAGATCTGTTACAGATTGCGGAAATGGAAAACGAAAACTTCAAACTCAAAACGGAAAAAACGAATCTAAACTATCTTATTGAATCGCTCGTAAAACAAAATTGCCCTGAAGCTGAAAATAAAAAGATCAAACTTTACACAAGACAGGAAATTGATCCACTTCCAGTAAAGATCGAGCTGTTGAAATTTCAAAGAGTTTTGGAAAACCTAATTTCCAATTCATTAAAGTTTACAAAAGAAGGCGGAGAAATCCTCATTCATTCTTACACTCAAAATAAAAAAGCGATGATGATAGTGAAAGACACGGGAATCGGAATTCCTTACAGCCTTCAGTCCTCAATCTTTGATCAGTTCACAAAAGCCAGAAGACAAGGGCTTAAAGGAGAAGAAACTACAGGGCTCGGAATGTTCATCGTCAAAGTTATCGTGGAGCTTCACAAAGGAAAAATCAGTTTAGAAAGTAAAGAAGGGCTCGGAACTAAATTCATTGTAGAAATTCCATTGGACGCTTGAATCGATAGTTTAAGGACAAAACCATTTATTTCTTTTTGTAGAAGGAATTAAATTTGATCTAAAAATATCAAACATCAATTTTGGAAATCAAGAAAACCAACGGATTCAAAAATCCTGGGAAATCGAGAGGAGTCGTATGAAACTTGCAAAAGAAGTGATTACTTCTAAGGATTCAAAAATCGGAGTGATGAAGTTAGTGCCGGAAGGACCCATGACACTGACACTTCCGTTGATACACGAGATGGGTGATATTCTAAAAGAATTCACCGTGGATCAGGATATCCGAGCAGGAATCATTTCCGGACCGGACGGAGACTTTTGTCTTGGACTCGATCCGGACGCAATTCTCAATTCTTCTACCGACGAAATTTCGAAGATAATGGCTGGAATTTTTGAAATGTTCGAATCACTCATTAGCTTTCCAAAACCTTTGATCGCGGAAGTCGGCGGAAATGCCGTCGGAGGTGGAGCGATCATCGTGTATACATGTGACTATAGGTACATGGTGGATGGAAAAGGAAGAATCGGATTCGCGGAACCTCTGGTCGGCTTACCGATTACAAAAACGTTGATCCTTAGGATGAGACAGGTTATGGTACCTTCCTTCGTATCCGAAGCTGCAATGGAAGGTGCACTTTATAAACCGGCGGATGCAGTTCAAAACGGATTGTTAAGCGAAGTAGGCGTTTCTCTGGAAGAACTAAGAAAAAAATCGCTGAGTAAAATCAACGTCCTTAACCGAATTCCCGCGTCCGCAATGGTCGAAACAAAAAGAGCTTTGAACAAAGAAACCTTAGAAGCGGCAAAAGCCGCGCCGAAAGAACTCGCGGAACTTTTTAAAAAACAACCCGCAATGGTCAAAAACCTTCTGGAGGCGATGAAAGCGAACAAAGAAAAAAGAAGACCTTCCTTGACTCATGAGGCAAATTACACATAAGTCGATCATAAAAATTGAAAACTCGAAGAAGCGTAATTATATTGTCGATCAACTGCGCTCGAAAGAGATTCTAAATCACAAATCGTTTCGGGCGGCTCCCGGGCTTGTTCGAGTTCGTCCTAAACGATTTCTCCTCGCCGATTCCATAGAAATCGATAAGATAAACGAAAACGAAAACGAAAACGAAAACGAAAACGAAAACGAAAACGCTCAGAGACGACAACATTGAGCACCTTTCACATCCTCCCGCCGCAATCTGAAAAAATCAATACCATTCTCTCAAACGGATTGCAATTTCAAAACTTAGAATATTACTTTTTCCTTCTATAAAACTTCAATCCGGACCAAATATCCGAAACGGCACATACTTTTACGTCAACGATCCCCAATTCCAATCCGATATTACGAACTATATTTTCATTAATATCAGTCGGGACCTTCGAAGAACCCTTGGGCCAGGAAATCCAAATCATCCCCTTTTCACTCAAATGTTCAACCAGTTTCGGAAACCGCTTCCGGAGTTTTTCGGATTCTTTTACAAATACATGCAAATAATCTAATGAATCTTTCAGGGTTTCGAATAATTCTACACCTACAAGTTGATCCTTAAGTTCTTTTCGAACATCCTCTGGTAAATCTTCGAAAAAAACCTTCATACCGGCCTTGAGTCCGAGCTTATCTCCTAAGGATTTGCCTGAATATCCCGCCATCTTTTTTCCATTCGATCACTGATGAATATAACCCCAACTTTCCAAAATCTTCCGCACCTCCTGACCCATAGCGACCTCTTCTTCGGTCTCTTTTCCTCCGGAAAAGCCTATGTGATAGTATAAAAACGGAGTTTCAGAAGAAGCATATCGATATGGATTCCTTCCGAGAGAAACATAATCTGGCTCGGTCAAAAGAATTTCTGTCGCGGCATCAGAACGAATACCCCATTTGCCGACACGATAATACTCTGGTCTTCCATTTTTCAAGATCTGAAGTTTGAAACTTGGGGAAGGATCTACCGTTTTTACGGTAAGTATTTGATCGGAACTACCTGATTCATTCAAAATCTTTAAAGTAATATTTTTCGAATCTTCCTGTAAAACGTTTAAACTTCCTGTAAAATCGTAACGATAAATTCCTCCCTTGACAAAAAGTCGAATTTCTCTTTCACAGATTTTTTCACATTTCGGAAGCCTTAAAAAAAAGGCATTTTTATCAAGTTGATTTTCTTTTAAGATAGATCTTGCTTCGTTTAACAATTGGAAATCAACAGCAGAGACATTTTGCAACTCTTTGGGGTCTTTTTTGAGATCGTAGAGTTCTTCGGACATTTTGTGCGGAATTCCTTCTCTCGTCCTACGAACAAAATCATAACCTGGATATCTTCGTATGTATTTAAAGTCTTTTGTCAGAATGGATTCGGAGAATCTCCCTTCGGTATAAATTATCGGCTCAGATTTCGGTCCTTTTTCACCAAAGATCGCGTTGGAGTAGTCGTTTCCTTTTAATTTTCCCTGCGGATAGGGAATTTGATTCAAACCTAACAAAGTAGGCATCAAAGAAAGAAGAGAAACCTGATCTTCAAATTCTTTTTTTTGAATTCGATTTAGAAATGACTTCGGCGGACGAATGACCCAAGGGACTCGAATTTCCTTTTCGTAGTGTGTTTCTCCGTGAGCGTAAACGGTTTCAGTGATAAAATGATGGTGATAATAATGCGACTTCTCAAGTAATTCTCCATGATCACTCGTAATTACGATCCAAGAATCTTCGAAAAGTCCCTGTCTTTTCAATTCTTCGAAAATTTTGCCTAAAAGAGCATCCGTGTAACGAACCTCACCCAGATATTTTTGTTGGTATTCGTCCAGTTCTTTCCAAAGCAAAGAATCGGACCGATCTTTTAATTCTTGCAAATATTTTGCAGGAGGTCGGTAACCCCAATGCGGAGTATTCAAGTTTAGATGTAAAAAGAACAAATCTTCTTTGTGTTCTTGAAAGAATGTTCTCGCTCTGGAAACTAATTCTTCCGTATCCAAAGTGTCTTTGCCGACCTGTTGAACTTTATGAAATCCTAAATCAACTCCTACTGAAGTATAATCCATTAGAAAAACGTTATTCATTATACTTTCCGTAAAATACCCTTCCGCTCGAAATGCGTTCGGTAATGTCAGGGGTTTTTTGGAATAGAAAAGTTTTCTTTGTTGGCTGGAAGTGTAAAACCAAGCGTTTCCAAGTCCAAGATTGGACGCAATTTCCGACGTAAAAAATGAAATCATGGATGGTTTGGTCCAATTTCCGTTTGCAATCGTTTTTTTGAAGACGATCGATTCCTTCGATAGGGAATCAAGAATCGGAGTTGTAGGAAACAGAGAACCGCTCGAAGACAAAGAATCCTGCCTAAGTGCATCGATCACGATCAAGATCACGTTCTTTTTTTGAGTATTCTTTTTTTCTAATATAACAGGTGAACCTAAAAATAATCCGGAACCGAAGTCCGAATCCCATCGGATTTTAAGAAAGGATTTCGGTTTACAATCCTTTTCTTTTTGTATATCTTTTCTTTCGAAAAATTTCCAACTTTTCGAATTCGACTTTTCACTCTTTTTTAAACCGTTATCATTCGGATATTTCAAAGGAAAGGAATAATAAGTCCAATTTTCTTTCTGCGATTTTAAGTTTTGCTCGAAGATTTTGAAGTCATCCAAAAAAAAACGTAAATTTCCTTGACCAAAAAATCCATTTGCTCCGTTCGAAAGCGACCCGGCATAAAATTGAAAAAGATTTCCACAAACATCCGAAGACAAATTCTCCAATTTTAGAACACATTCTCCTCCGGACGGAATAAACAGAGAATCTTGTGATTCGTTGATATAGAGAGATTCGTCCGTATAGAAAGTCATTTGAACATTCTTCCAGCGGTCTTGAGGATTCAGATTAGAATATCTTCCCGGATTTTTTTTCCAATGATAACGGAATTTTTCGATTTCACGACTCGTATCCCCATTGCAGATAAAATCACCACCTTTCAGCAGACGGGTCAAATCCCCTTCCACAACGTTTTTGTTCGAACTTGGAATTTGATTACATCCCTCAAAAACTGGAATCGAAAGTGTAAGAATCAAAAACATTCTGCAATAGAAGAATGTTCTGTAGGAAGACATGAGTCCAGGAAAATCGTTTCGCTTTGTGAGACAACAGAAAAGAATCTTCCTATTGGAATGAATTTTTTCCAAATGAAATTTTTTTCTCTTTTCAAAGGATCGTTTGCGTTTATAACACGTTTCGCTATGTCATGGATTAATTCTTACAACCTAGAAGACGATATCTTCGCGGGAAGCGAAGATATCAAGATTTTCTATCAAACCTATCAACCCAAGGAAGGTAGGAAAGGAAACCGGGTGCTCGTGGTACAACACGGTATAGGAGAGCACAGCGGACGCTATGAGTTCTTAGTGGAAGCCTTCGCAAGAACCGGAACGGCGTTTTATCTTATCGACTCTCGTGGACACGGACGTTCCGAAGGGAAACGAGGCGCAGTGGATTCTTTTTCGGATTATCTTTCCGACCTAGATAAGCTCATTGAAATCGCAAAGAAAAAAGAAAAAGTTTCCAAAGTTACTCTTCTCGGTCATTCGATGGGGGCCGCTATTTCTACTTTCTATGCGGAGGAAGGAACTAATCAGGGTAACTTGAATGCGCTGATTACTTCCGCTCTTCCTATAAAAGTAAAATTGGATCTCGTGATGAAACTTAAAAAAGGAATCGCGCCTTTGATGGCCGACATTCTTCCGAATCTTACTCTTCCGACCGGTTTGAATGTAAATCATTTAAGTCATGATAAGGCGGTGGTCAACGCTTACGTGAAAGATCCTTTGGTTCATGGAATGGCTTCAACTTATCTCGGAAACATGCTTCTAAATAGTGAAGAGCCAATTCTCACCAACGCAGGAAAAATCAAAATTCCAATTTATATCTTTCACGGAAAAGAAGACCAAATCGCCGATTCTGCCGGAAGTGAGGTCTTCTTTGAAGTTGTAGGCTCTTCCGATAAAACCCTCAAAATCTACGAAGGACTTTATCACGAAACGATGAACGAACGTATAGAAGATAGAACCAAGGTTTTAACCGATTTAAAGAAATGGTTTGAATCTCACGTAAACTGACAGACAGAACGTTTGTTCTGTTTTTCTCTAAAAAAATCATCGACCAGGGCCTCCCCTTTGGTAAAATTGAATTCGGTCAAAAGCCTTTTTTAAAAATAAAATTCAGGAATTTTATATGTCAGCAAAAGGAATATCCAAAGACCTGATCGGGACTAAGTTGGATCGCTACGAATTCGACGTAGAAAGAGGAAAGATTCGCGAGTTCTGTCAGGCGATCGGGGAAACAAATCCGATCTACTTCGATGTAGAGGCCGCCAAAAAAGCGGGTTACGAAGACACTCCCGCTCCTCCAACGTATCCGACCGTGATTCAATTTTGGGGTTATCCTAAAATTTGGCAGGATATGGAAAATATGGGAGTAGACACTTCTAGAATTCTCCACTTAAAAGAAAAATACACATATCTAAAACCGATCTATCCGGGAAGAGTATCTTCTCAAGGAGAATGTATCAACGTTACAGTCGGTAAAATGGATACGATGACTTTTAAAACCACTGTCAAAAACGCAAAAGGCGAAACGGTCGTAGAACAAGAGATGTCCATCTTTATCAGAAAACCGGAGGCATGATAATGAGTAAGATTGATTTTGATAAAATCGAGGTCGGACAGGAACTTCCTTCCTTAAAAACGGACGTAATCACTCATGCAAATTTAGTTCGTTACGCAGGTGCATCCGGAGATTTTAATCCGATTCATAATGATCCTGATTTCGCTCGTAAAACGGGACTGGATGGAACCATTGCACATGGTATGTATGTGATGGCTCAACTCGGAAGACTTTGCACTTCTTGGGCGGATCAAAAACAAATCAAAGAGTTCGGGGTTACATTTAAGAACATGACCAAGCCAGGTCAGAAACTTACTTGTATTGGAAAAGTAAAACGTAAGAAAGAGGAAAATGGTGAGAAACTAATTACGGTTGCCATAGAGGCCGCCGATGATTCCGGAGAAATAAAATGCTCCGGCGAGATGATAGTTATTGCTTAAACTCTTTTCAACGAATAAGATTCCACGGCTATGATGGTGATATCGTCGTAGCGTGGATTTTCTCCCCGCGTTAACTCTTCTATTTTAATGAGTTCTTGAATCAAGACATTCAGTTCACTTTTTTTTCCTTCGTGAAGAGCTTTTGCGATCAGTTCCATATTGTGTTGTTTTGTATTTAAGGAATCTTTCATACGATTTTCGATAAGTCCATCTGAAAACAATAAAAGCCTTGAGCCCGTCGGGAATAGAACGGTCTTAGAAACGATTTCGAGAGATTCAAACAAGCCGAGGATCGGGCCAGTCTTTTGAAGTAAGGAAGGAAACTCCCCAGGTGGTTGAAAAATCTGATCAGGGTGTCCAGCAGATGCGTAGGTAAACTCCTCTTTTTTTGTATCTATGTCTCCGATCATACAAGGGAATATACTTTCCAAAGAATCGAATTTTTTTAAAAATCTGGAATTCAACTCTTTAAGAATCTGAGCCGGGTTTTCCAGATTTTTCAATTCCTCATACTCCGTTTTCAAAGCCATGGTCATCAAGGAAGCCTGTACTCCATGGCCGACCGCATCAGCGATCAGCACTCTTACTTTTCCTGGAAGAATTTCGGATATATCCAAAAAGTCGCCTCCCACTTTTTCAAGCGGCATATATTCGTAATAAAATCGTATTCCGGAAATATTTCGATCCAAGGGAGTCAAAATTTTCCTCTGGACGTTCTGCGCGATTTCTAATTCCCGATTGATCTGAACGATGTTATCATTTAAAACACGGGTTCGATCCTCGATTTTTTGAACCAACTGCTCTTTCATCTCGAAAAGCTCCAGATTCGAAGTTCTGAGATTGAGAGCCAATTCTCTCGTTTCGGCGAACTTTCTCGATCTTTCAGAAGCGAGAAGAAGCGATTGTAGAAATACGAAAAAGACGAGAGCATAATGTGAGGTTTGGATACTTCCCGTTTTCAAAATTCTCACGTAAAAAAGATCCACAAGAACCGCGATAAAAAGAATTCCGGAGCCGTAGAGGATATACGCGTAATTTCTTTCCTTATCAAAATCGATTTTCAGAATCGCGTAAAACAAATAACAAATCGTAATAAGAATAAAATAATGATAAATTAAAATATTCTGGTTATTGAATTGCATGTTACCGAACAAGGTTACAACAGAAAATAAAATCGAAAAGATCACTCCCGCATTGATGAGCTTTCGGTCCACATACGGAGCAAATAACGAGCTAAAAAACAAAAGAAAAAATGGGACGCCCATCGACAAAGTCAGATGATTGAGTTTATTGATCCAAGGCCAAGGAATTTGAGGAAAAAACAACATTAAAATTTTAGAATTTATTAAAGAAGATCTGAGGCAGATCACAAGGCTATACATTCCGAAATAAAGAGGGGATATGCTACTTCTTAAATAAAGATACTGGAATATATGATAAATTCCCATTATTAGGAGACTGCTGAAAGAGAATATATCAAAAAACAGAGTACCTACTTTCGAAACTCCCGCGGAATCGGAAGGTCCTATGGAAATCGGAAGTAAAACTCCGGGGATCGTGGAGCTGTAGTTCGATGTGAAAATTTCGATTTGTATTTCATTTTGGTCCGCAAAAAATAAAAATTCTTTCGGCTCGACTCTTGAAATTGTAGAATCGGCGTCGATACCGGGTACTCCACATTCTCCGATGATCTGACCGTTGATTTTAATTCGATACGCGGAAGCAATCGCTCCTAAGGATATGGCAAGAATTTTCTTTTTCCAAACTTCCGGAAGAAAAACCTTAAGCCCATACGTCGCATAACCAAACTTAGGATAAGTTCGATAATTTTTGAATTCGTTAGTCCAAGAACCGGGAACTTCAATAAATCCTTTGGAATGATTTTCAATTCCATCATCCGGTTCTTGAAGCCAATTAAATTCCCATTCTCCGCTGAGTTTTATCATCCCGGAATCGGGATTTTGTATTCCTCTAAGATCGATTTTTCCTTGATAGGCCTTGAGTCCATCTCCCGTCTGCCAAGGAGAAGAAATCATGACAAGAATAATAAGTGCAAACGGACCAATTAAGAAAAAAAATATTTTTGAAAATTGCATTTCGAATTTAAATCCGCTCTGAATTAAAATTGAAATTCAAATCAGAGGCGTCAATTGCATATAACAACTGACGTAAGATTAAAGTTAAAAAAAATATAGATAACTTAAGTCTTTTTTGTTTTTTTAAATAATATTATGTT
Organism: Leptospira mayottensis 200901116; assembly: GCF_000306675.2. NCBI lineage: Bacteria > Pseudomonadati > Spirochaetota > Leptospiria > Leptospirales > Leptospiraceae > Leptospira > Leptospira mayottensis. The sequence goes on along the minus strand of NZ_CP024871.1, from coordinate 284,791 downwards.
AAAATAAATGATATATTGTCAAAATATTGGAATCATTCCTATTAAACAAAGTCTAAAAAAATTTGCCCTTCCTTGAAAAGAGTGAGTCAGCTTTTACACCGTCGAGGATCAGTTCTTGGAAGAGACTCCAAAGAGTTATCACATATCGGTATGATTCGATGCGAGATTTATAAGTACTTCAGTTTCAAACTTCTGATAAAATACGAAGCAGCTATTACAAATGCCATGACAATCAAAACCTGACTTAGGAAGGCCCACCCGCGTTTTAGTTTCTCTTCCCAAGAACTTTTCTTTTGTACAAAAGGAAAACTTCGGTCTGTAGGTGCGGAGTTTCGCAAACCCAGCTTTAATTTCGCATTGTAAAAGTATAACGAATCTTGATTCTCATTGATCTACAATCGTTCTAAAATCCCAAAAGATATGTCCAATTGAATTTCCTAAAGCCGACCGAAACAGGAAAAAGACCTGCCGAATCGGTCATTGAATTTCCGAAGAACCCATATGGATCCTTTTTTCCGATTGCGTTTATTAAAACGATCTTGGATTCTTTCTGAGTGGGGAAGATAACTTCTCAAAATTTTAAACGGCTGTATAATTAAAGAGATAGGATTTGAAATAAAACATGAACAGATTCAATATCCGCTTAAAAATTCTTTTGAATACCTTCTTTGTCGCGATTGAATTATTTTTTTCGATCGTAAATTGCAATAAAAAAGAATCAATCCCCATCTTGGAAATTCGGGATCTTACCGAAAAAGAAAATCTCGTGGAAGCACTTCAAAAAGCGGAAGAAAATCTGAAGCTCAAAGGAAATACCGCCGAATTACTTTACATTCGCGGTTGGATTCGTTACCTTCAAAAGAATCAAATCGCGGCGATGAACGATTTCAAAAAATGTCTTGCCCTCGATTCTAAATCCTTGGATTGCAAAAGAGGGCTTGGTCTTATATACGAATCCAACAAAGAATACAAAGAAGCAGCGACCACCTACCAAGAGGCCCTCATACTCGCAAAGAAAAAAGGACCGGACTTTGAAGCGCTTATTCATGAGAATATCGGAAGCCTTTACCTCAGACAAAATTTGAGAAAAGAAAGTTTAAGCGAATTTCAAAACGCGATTTCCCTTTCCGATAAAGGAGATGCATACTACGGTTTTAGTTTGTGCCTGATCATGGAAGGAAACTGGGAAGAAGCAATTTCCTATTTGGAAAAAGGGGTTTCCAAATCGTTTCGCGCCAAGGCGTTTCAATCCGAATCTCATTTCCTATTGTCCAAGTTCTATTTTGAAAAGAAAAAAGATCCTGTAAAAGCGGAAGCGGAAATCAAAAAAGCAATCGAGATTTTCCCTCTTCATAAGGAATACTTGGATGCATTGCAAACTTATATGGGGGAAAGAATTAAATCCAATCTCTGATTTCAAATATGATAAAAGCAGTATATAGATTCTTTCATCAACAAGTCATAGTTCCGTTTCAAAAATCGCACGCTCCCGTTCAAGAAGTATGTTTAGGTACGTCCATCGGACTTTTTTGGTCACTTACACCTTTGGTCGGAATTCAGATGTATCTTGGGTTAATTACCTGGGTGCTTTTAGGATTGATCCGAATCCGTTTTTATATGCCGATTTCTATCGCCATGATCTGGATCACAAACCCGGTTACTTTTCCTTTTTTTTATTACATCTTTTACATCACAGGAGTTGCCGCGTACAACGTGTTAGGTTGGAATATATCCGCTATGAATTTTGCAAGAATTTCGGAAGTCATCAATCATTCCAACTCCTTGGGATTCTACGAAGGTTTAAAATATTGGAGTACATTTTTGATAAACGACATGGGACCGCCTACGTTTTTGGGCAGTTTTTTAATTGGAGTTCCGTCTGCGATCGTCGGTTATCCGCTTACGAAAGTTCTTCTCAACGGGTTTCGTAAAAAACAGGCTGCAAAAGAGGGGATCAGCCTGAAAGAATGGGAAGAAAAATATGTCCGAAAAGAAGCGAACAAAAATGTATCAATTTGGAATATTCTAAAAAATTAATTCAATTTGATATTCAGTTTTTCAGCTAAATCTTCCAGGCTCATATTTAAAATTTCAGGATTCGATTCCGCTTCTTTAATCAATCTTATAATTTCCCGATTTAAAGGAGCAGGATGTCCCATCACGTCCGCGAGTTTAACCACTTCCCCGTTCAAAGAATCGATTTCAGTCGATCTTTTTTGAACCAGATCTTCCCACATAGAAGATCTTGCCTCTGGATCGATTTTTACCATGCTGGAGGCGATTTTGAAAAACAGAAAATCCGGGAGATTCAAAATGGTCGGGGCCAAACTTGGAATCATCTTTCCGGAACGAATCGGCCTAATTTCAGCAAGTCTTAGAATATCAAGGGACTCTTTCATCAATTTAGAAAGAATTTTTCGATAACCCAGTTTTGATATTTCGGTCTTTAGGGTGAGTCCCGAAAGTGCATTCAAGGAATTATTTAAATTGAAGATGAGTTTGCCCCAAAGAATTCCTCCTATACTTTTATGAGTGTTGGTCGGAAGTCCAGCCTGGTTAAAAATCCTCTTCAGAGAACGAGAAGATTTGGAATGTTCGATCACGAGATTTCCGCTCGTACCTCTGTGAAAATGACCATTTCCTTTGGAAACAACGTTGAAGGGAACCATTCCCCCTAAAACTTCCACAGGAATACCTTCGAGCCCTTTTTTTAAAATTTCAGCATTTCGAACTCCGTTTTGAAAACTGACTATAATCGGAATTGAATACGAAATAGAATGTTTACTTTGCCTTTTTTCAAGAATTCCTTTGAGTTCCCCGGCAAGGTCCTTGGTGTCCTTGGACTTTACAGTAACCAAAAAAACGTCCGCATCTGAGACACTCGAAAGGGACGTGGAAAAAGAAATCGAACCGGGAGGGAGTAAAATCTCTTTACCCGTATAATCGGTGATTTTCGCGCCGAAAGTCTTCAGTTCATTCCGAATTCTTTCCCTACCGTAAAGCGTCACTACATTTCCCGCCGCCGACAACCTACAACCAATATATGTCCCGATACTTCCGGAACCTAAAACTGCAAAAGAAAGACTCATGGAAATACGCATCAAATCAGAATTTAAGATTTAATTCTACAACTATTGTAGTAAATCGGGAAAAAAATAAAAGTTCACTCCCTTCATAAAATCAATTCGTGAATTTTAAATACCCATTCGCTTTAAGATTCAGATTTTTTATTTCTTCAAAATATACTTTGTTTCTCTCTCCTAGTGTTTAATGCACTGAGTTAAAAATTTAGGCCGAAACCGTTCGTTGTTAGAAGAATTCAGAAAAAGAATTTCCTTTCAAAATAACAAAAGTTAGTTCTGCGCTTCGAGTGCTTTCGAATCGGTTTATAAAATTCAAAACCGTTTTCAGATGATATATTCCTTCTAAACCAGAAATGTATTATTTTATCCTTCAATTCATAGAGTTGCTTTTTAAAAGTAAATCTCCTATTTATAGGCCTTATTCCAAAATCTTAAAATAACGTGAGTTCAATGTAGATAACGTCCTAGTTTTTCCGCAAATCCCTACAGGAACTCCTGTGTTTCAAGGATCAAGACAACATTACGGTTGCAATTCATACCAATTTTAATCGCTCAAAGCACAGGAGTTCTCACAGATTACGTCGTCTTGGGTAAATTGGGAAGTTTCGAACAGACTTTTTAGTCGTTCAATTCCTACAGGAGTTTCCACATTCCAAGATCTTAAAACAAGTTCTTAATTTATTTCTTATACACTTTTAACATTTTTCAAATCAGCTCCAATCGCTCTGAAATTACGGATATTTTTATCGAAAGCATTCACGAGAGCAAAACTTACAATACAAGACTTTGAAAATAATCGCTTATAACCTTATACGAAACTTCATGATATAAACTTTTCTCGATAGAATGTTCTCAGATCTGGAACTATTTCTTAACAATCGAATCGTTCAAAGAAACATACAAATTTGTAGGAAAGTTTATCATAAACTCTATCCATTTCGATGATCTGGAATCGAAGAATCTAATTGAATCCTGATCTTCTTCGCATTAGAATTGTTTGGATCCAATCGGTCGACTTTTTCCAACAACTTAAGGGCCGCTTCCCTTTTGCGGACTATAAGATAAGATTCCGCAAGATGCACAATGTTGTCCAGGAATTCCGGTTCTCTTAATAAAACTCTCTCACCTAACTCAATCGCCTGATGAAAGCGTTCAAATCTTTTGTGAATCAAAGAAGCGTTAAATATTATTTCCACATCTTCCGGAAACTCCGAAATTAACTCTTCAAACAAAGATAGAGCTTCTTCATATTTTCCGGCTTTATAATATAGTTTAGCCAGTTCTTTTTTAAAAACGGGAGGTATCGTTTCGTTAGAAATCTTACTTGTTAGATTCTCAAGGTGATAAATCGTGTTTTCCCGATTTTCGGGTTGAAGATATTTAAAATACGTTTCGTCCGGAAATTTAAAAGAAAGGTTATTATTAGAAATGGATTCCAAACGAACAGGCTCTTTGAGATAGGATAATTTGACGATACTCAAATCGTCCGTTAACTCTCCGTAATTTTGGATTCCCTTAACTAGCAAATCAAGATCGCCTTCGGATTCTTCCACCCTTTTTAAGAATTGAAATTCGTCTTCGTTGATCATAGGAATCCCTTCTGGATCGATTCCCAATAAAAGATCGTCCCTTCCATCCGAACCGACAAAAATAGAATCTCCTTTTTCAAGAAAAAAGGTCTTTACTTTCATCTTACTTTCTAAGCCGGTAATCCCTATTTTACGTAGTTCTAATTTATCCTCAATGAAGGAAGCGATTCCGTTTCTGTAAAGAACCGTCGGAGGATGCTCTGCATTTAGAAAAAACAGAATCCCGGATTTCAAATCCACTAAACCCAGTACGACAGAAACTAACATCGATCCGTCAAAAGCCTCAAAAATATTCTGAAGTTCCAAAAAGCATTCATTGAGCCATAGCTCGGGAGGTTGGGAATAATAGGAAGAAACAGTTTTCGTTCTAGACACGAAAGAACGAAATACAACTCCTAAAACTAAGGCTCCGCTAGCTCCTTGAATGGATTTTCCCATCGCATCACCGTTTACAAAAACGAGATACTTTCTATCTTTTAAAACGACCTCATCGGCGATAACAATGTCTCCGCCGATTTCTTTTTTCCACTGTTTAAATTCGAATCTTTTTTTTTGACGACTGAAACCTTCCACGACGATGAAATCATTTCGAACATTATATCTATTTAAAGGGTCCAGAATAAGAGAGGTTAAAAAATAATCCCCGTCCTGATGAATCTTAAGCTCCCGAATTTGATTTAATGTGTCTTGCAACCGACTTGTTCTTTCTTTTACTTTTCGGTCCAGGTTTAAATTCAATTCTTCCACCTGGTTATGAACTCTCAAAAACCGATTCGCCAAAATGAACACAATTCCGAGTTCGAACACAAAAAAACCATACTTTAGAAGTCCATAATTTTCTAAACCAGAAACCAATCGCATCGAACCTAAGAGATCGACAATTGCCGAAACTAAAAGAATGATAAAACCCGTAATCAAACGAATGGAATCCCGATTTTTCCGAATCAAAGCCCGTATCATGATGAGGAGAGAATACAAAGCAAATACAAAAACGGAAAGTTGCCAGATCTGCAAAAGAAATAAACAAACAGCTCTACTTGAAAAAGGGATTAAAGACGTAAGTATAAGCGCGAAAAACTGATAGAATCGAGAGACGAAACTTACCTTCGATTCAAAAAACGTATCTAGAAACAAAAGAAAGAAAGCCGTTATGTTGAAAATTACCATATATTCCAACTTCATCTGTAAAAGCGGATCTAAACCGAGCTCGTAGACGGCGTTACTTCTAAGGTAAATATAAACCGAAAAAAACATCGAAAACAATCCGAAGAACAGATCGTACTTTTGCTTGGGACGTTTAAAATAAAACAAGAAGTGGTAAAATCCGACGAATAGATATAAGAACGACAGTATTAGTCTAGGACGTTCAGACAAAATCGATAGGTTCTGAGATTGCAAATCCACCACAAGAGGCGCGGAATCAAAACTCGCATATACATCTAATTCCTCACCCGGATTCCACGACAAAATTACTCTGATTTCATTGGTACCGATCTTCACTTTATTCTCGGGAATCGGAAGAATTACATGCCTCTTAAATCCATTCCTAACGATCCTTCCATTTAAAATGGAACCTCCCTCGCCGATTTTCTTTCCGTTAAAGAAAACTTCGTAGACATTTGACAAGAAAGGGAAATGAATCGAAAGTCCGTCCAAAGCAAGTTCTTGAACTTCCTGTGTGGAAATTTCAAAAGTTTTCAATAAAGTTAAAGTATAAATTGTATCTCTCGTCAAAGGGAAAGATTGAACCGCCTCTTTTGGAATCGGAAGGGATTTTAATTTTTTCCAGGAGATGTCTTCGACCGAAGTATCTAGATTTCTTCCAGAAGCGAGTTTCCAATCTTCTGTGAGATTAATCGGAAATGCAAAAACCGGAGTGGATATAAACAATATAACAAGCCAAAGAAATCGATCGTAAAAAAAATTTTCATTTGGTCTCATAATGTTATTTCAAATTTTTCCTTCAAAAAATAAATGATAGCATAACGTATTATTCTTATTTTGCAAGGATTAATAAACGTCTTTTAAAATAAGAATTCGTTCCAGAAAAGCCGATGCCTCCCACACTCAAATCAAACGTTCTTGAACCGGAGATCCATCCAGTGAGGCGTTACTTGAGTTTTGTCGCTCGATAATTACAATATTCTCGAAAGTGAAATCACTTCTTCTCGAGTATAGGCATCAGGTCTTTTTAAAATTTGAATCAATGCTTTAAATTGATTTGTGTCCAAATCGATCGGCTTTTTTTTAAAATAATATCGAGACGCCCAATTCAAACCGTTCATTCCCCTACCCCAATAAACGCAATTGAGGTAATATTCCAAAACCATGTTCTTTCCGAGCTCGTCTTCCAATGCAGAAGCGATCTGAATTTCTTTCCATTTTCTAGATAAAGATTTTTCCCTAGACAAAAAAAGCGTTCGGGCCAATTGTTGAGTGATCGTGCTTGCGCCTCTCATTTTTCGAAAAAATAAGACGGAAGAAATAAACGTAGAATGAATATCCGAAATGGAATACCCTTTGTGGAAATAAAACCTTTTATCCTCTACCTGAACGGTATATAAAATCCATTCTTCGGGAATTTCCGAAAGCCGAATCCATTCCAGTTCGAGCGGAACCGATTCTTTTTGATCCGGCAAATAGACCAATCGATCCTGTTGTACCAAAATTTTTCTTTCCGGAAAAAATTGTTCATAAATTAAAACAAATACAAAAAAAATCGGGAGAATTCTCAAACAAAAAGCGTAAAATAATTCCTTTTGTCCCATAAATTCAGAATTAAATTTTAGAACTCCGAAGATTTTTGATATATTAGAAAAACTTCATTTTCTAATACTTCAGAAGAAATTAGATCCCATTTTTTTCGATCAAAATTCAAATACTCCTTAAGCCCGCCAGTGATCGAAGGAAGATCCTTTTGCCCGATTAGAAAAGGAACGATTGTGAGATAAATTCTTGAGATAAGTTCCAATCGAAAAAAGGAATCATTAAGAGAGGGCCCCCCTTCTAAAAGAATCTCTCGATAACCCATTTGAGAGAGAACCTTAAGAACCTCCAGAGGGCTCAAATCGTTTCCAGGAAGAGAAATAATTTCCGCAACAGAACAAAGATTATTTAGTACAGAAGAATAATTCTCATTCAGACAAAAAATCAACGGAGATTGTTTAGAAAAACGGAATACTTTTTTATCTTCCGGAAGAGTTCCAGATCTGAGAAGAATCACAGGACGCGGGTCTTTAACGTCTTTAACGTAACGAAGATGAATGACTGGATCATCGTTGATAATAGAATTTTTCCCAAGAATTAAAGCGTCCGCCTTGGAACGAATCTCATCCATTCTCTTTTTATCGTTTTTGGAAGAAAGTCCGTACCACCTTTTATCGGGACGAGAAACTTTCCCGTCGAGGGTCATCGCCATATTGATTGATACGTTAGGAAGTGAAGTCATATCCTCGGAACGTTCAGTTCTCGAGCTAAAATTTTACGGATCGAATTCATACAGGTTCCACAACCAGTAGAAGCCCCGGTATCATCCATGAGCTTTTGCAAGGTATCGTTTCCATTTCGAATCGACATTAGAATTTCTTCCTCAGATACTTGATTGCATACACAAACTTTACGAGGACGCATGAGTTGACATAGGTCTACTTGACTAAAAAAAGAGGAATCCATATTCTTATACTTAATTGGACAATCAAAAAGTGATTTCTGATTCAGATTAGAGACTCTAAAAATCTTATGCAAGAGAAATTTTTTAAGGTTTTCATTTGACACTCGGTTTTCGAAAAAATATCTTTCGAAATTTCCAGTTAGAAACAAAAAGGCAAGCTATGCAGAATATCAAAAGAGCCCCATTTCGAGAAATTCTCGGTTGGTGCATGTTCGATTTTGCGAACTCATCTTATACTACCGTCATTATCAGCGTAACATACGGAATTATTTTCAGTCAATTGGTAGTTCCCTCCTCCTCAAATGAGGAAAATCCGTTTGAATACGGAAATCTCCTTTGGTCGATGGCTCTTGCAATTTCTTATCTTCTTGTAGTCATAACGGGACCCATTTTTGGGGCAATTACCGACTATTCCGCACGTAAAAAGCAGTTCCTATTTTACAGCTATATCTTTTGCATTATTTCAACGGGCGCCCTCTGGTTCGTAATTACTCCCGGGCAATATCTATTGGCCTTCATTCTCATCATTTTTTCCAATTTCTTTTTTGCCTCAGGAGAAAACTTTGCCTCCAGCTTTCTTCCCTACTTAGGACCGAAAGAAGATCTCGGCAAAATTTCAGGTTACGCTTGGGGAATCGGATACTTCGGCGGAATCGCTGCCGTAGCATTAGTCAATACTTTAGGTCCTAAGACCATAGCAAATTTCAATAGTCTCCGTTTGGTCGGTCCTTATACCGCATTTTTCTTTTTATTTGCGGGAATTCCTACCTTTCTTCTTTTGAGAGAATATACCGCAGGAAAAGAAAAACCGGAAGGACTTTCCTATCTCAAAATCGGAATCGAAAGAGTAACTTCCACAATGAAAGAAATTCACAAGTTCCGCGATATGGCTTTATATCTTGTGTCTCTGTTTTTTGCGATGGCCGCACTTGGAATTGTAATCAGTTTTGCTTTTATTTACGGTGCACAGGAGATCAAAACGGAAGAAAAACATGAGATCGCAATGTTTTTATTGATCCAACTTTTTGCCGCAATCGGAGCAATTGTATTCGGTTATATTCAAGATAAAATGGGTGCGAAGAAAACCTTCAATATTACACTTTTCTTATGGATTATTTGCTTGTTACTAATCTATTGGGTGAAAGACCTAACCGCATTTTTAATCGAAATCGGGATTCCGACCACACAACAATGGGTGTTCGTAGGAACGACGGTATTTGCCGGAACCGGGCTCGGAGCCACACAATCTGCAAGTCGTGCGATCATAGGTCTTTTTGCCCCGGAATCCAAATCGGGAGAATTTTTCGGTCTTTGGGGTTTGTCCGGAAAGATAGCCGGAGCATTTGGTCTCGTCGCAGTCGGGGGATTGCAAGTTCTTTTCGATTTAAGAAATTCCTTTTTAGTAGTTTCCGTTTTTTTTATCGTCTCTCTTCTCATCAACTTTCTCGTAGATGAAAAAAGAGGAATTCAAGCTGCTATCGATTATCAGGAAACTTAGAACCCGTCTTAAAACCTTAAAAAAATATTTCTAAACGATCCGGCAAGTTTCTAAAAAAATGTGGGAAGTTTCCACAGATTAGTCGGATCGGAGGTTTTTTCCTCCCGTTTCAAATTGTAGTTCCTACATTTTGAAGTTTTAAGACAGACTCTTAATCGTATCTTAAACCGAGTTCAATTAAAAATTTAAACTTGTACTAAAAGCTGATCCTAAATCTTGGAATTCGGGAACTCCTATAAAAATTTAACAACCGAAAAGATTGTTCGAGAATTATAAATATTATTTCTATTTTTACTTTCATTTTAAGTACTTATTTTTGCAGAAGCACATAAGAAAAAGATAAGAATTAGGTTGTTTCAATCCACCTTCCTATAAGTGAAGTAGTAGGAATGGCTTGCTTTTTTTCAGAGTCACGCTATTCTTTCATAAAGGCAAAGGATCGGAATGACTTTTCAAATCGAAGATGAGTTCGAATCACATCAGAGTCAGCGTAAATTAGCTTTATCAACAATTGACGAGTTGACTCAGACAAAATTGGATCTATTGGAAGCCGGAAAAGAAGTTCCAAGATTTATCAACCTCGCAATTTCCTATCTCAACAAGAAATATCTTACTGAAGAGAAAGTCATCAGCGACTTCCTAATCAAAAAGTAATCTCAGATCGATTTCCCCTTTTCCTGATATCCTTACTTCCGAATTAACAACTCATTTAAAAACGTCAATTAACTCTAACTCGGTCTTTGAATTTTTTAATGAATAGATTCCAAATAGAAAAACGAAAATCAATGAAACTCAAGCATTTTGGAAATCATAATTTTTTGATCCAATTCCATAGCGTGGAGTTTAAGAGCTACCATCTTATCCACTTTTCTCAAATATCTTTTGTATTGAAGAATGATTTGTCTTTGTTTATTATAAGGAAGAGGATTTGTAGCATCGTGCAATTTTGTGACCACACTCGCCGGAACGGGTTGCATTGGATTATCGGGCCAAAGAAAATCCGTGTCATGGCTCGAAAAGAACTCCAAAAGAATTTCACTGTTGTTGTTCGGAGTTCTTTTCCCATCCCCTAAAAAAGTCGGTCCTTTGGGAGAATTATTAATCAGACGTCTCATTTCTCGTATGAAAACTTCCCCCTTTGCGTTCGTTCTTTTAAACTGAAGAATGATTTTGTCCAAGGATTGTCCGTCCGTTCCCGGATAAATATAAATTTTGGATTGATAGAGATACGTTTTGGGATAATCGGCAAATGATTGACCGAGACCTAAATCAAGCTCAAGATATTGTTTATTCTCTTTATCCTGGAATAAAAACTTTACGGCTTCACGAGGTTCGTCCTCAATATAACGAAGGGCTTTTTTATAGGTTTCGTTTCCGAGGAGATTATTAATTCTTAGAATATTCCCGGCAATCGACGCATGAAGATTATCCACTTCGATATCCGTAAAACCGCCTTTACGTACGGTTTCGATCTGTTTTAATTCTTCTTTTTCTTCCAGAGTTAGTACCTTATTTGGCGCGGCTCCCAAACCTGCGATGGAAAGAATAATCAGAAATGATAAAATACGGATGTTCATAGGTTTACTCTTATCCAAATTATCGAAATTCTGATCCCCCATTCTTGATTTTACAAACCAAAAATTTTCAGGATATTATGACTCGTTATTGTAGATTCAACGGATTTTTTGAGGAAGAGTTAAGGTCCGAAAATGTCGCTCCGGAAAAACTGGATTTAAAAAACCGGTCCTTGGAAAATCTATTTTTTTTCTTCCAATCGATTTACGATTCATCAACGACGTTTTTTTTAAGTGAACCTTCCGATCCAAATTGGACTCAATTTTGGGAAAGAAGAGGAATTCGATTTTGCAAGTCTCAATTCTTAAAAAGAAATTCTGACAAGAATCTTCAATCTTCACCGATCGATTCGATCCGAACTTGGGAAGAATGGGGTTCGATTTCCGATCTGAATGATTCGGGTGAAATTCTTTACTCTCCTCAAAAAGCAGAACTTTCTAAAAGATTAAATTCCAAAATCCTTTTGACCCGTTGGAAATCAGAACGGGGTTTTCAAGATATAAACGCAAAAATTTTAGAGAAGCCTCCTTACCTTTCCACATTGATTTCGGAATGGTCGGAACTACAACCGGACAAAATTGTCCTCAAACCGGAGTTTAGTTTTTCAGGGAGACATAAAATTCTTAAATTCTCTTCCATTGCTTTGGAGAATTGGGAAGAGTTTGATTCAAAGAAAGTTTTTTCTTGGTTTCCTTGTGTCGTGGAACCTTGGGTTCTAAGAACGTATGACTTTTCAGGCCTCTATGATTTTTCCCGAGGAGTTTCCACCTTTTGTGGAAGTACAATCCAGATCTGCGACGAAAAAGGAAAGTATAACGGCGCTTATCTCCCTTCGGAAAAAGAATCCGAACGCCTTTTTTTCCTTCTTGAGCCAATTGTAAAAGAATTATCAAAAAGTTTTTCTTCTGAATATGAAGGCCCAGTTTCACTTGATGGTTTTGAATTCAATTCTCAAAACATAAAGAAGATACAAAGAATCAGCGAAACGAATCATAGATGGTCTATGGGAAGAATTTTACTCGAACTTTCAAAATTCCCTATTTTTAAAGAAAAAAGGAAAGAATTCGGTAAGAATCTTTCCATTCTTCCTTTGCAACTGAAAGAAAGAATTCCAGAATATTCGGAATGGATTTCAAGTTGGGGTAAGACAAGGGGAATTGAAATTCTTCCTTTAACTCCAGACCGATTTGCATCCGGAAAATCTTATGGAATTTCCTGGATTCTTCTAAGCTTTCTAGAAAATTCTCAAGAAACGATGCAAAGGAGAATTGAAAAGTTTTACTACGAGTGGAAGAAACGAATTCTACACTGAAATGTACTTGAGGCTTTTTTAGACCTTGGCAGGATGGTTGTACGTTATCAACCATCCGCAATTTCTGCGGTTTAGATTCAGGGTAAAAAATGGAACTGTTTTTAAACTACGCTCTTTACATAATTGTTAGCATCGGGTTTTTGATCCCTTTTACCGGATTTGTAATCGGAGCCGGAGCGATCGTCAATGCGACTCTCGCGGGATTTACAATTAACTTTCTTTCCCAAGTTTTAGAAGAAAACAAACTTCAAGATTTCATCTCACGAAATAAAGATAATAAACTTGGAAAAGCCCTTCAAGACGCGATTTTAAAAGGTCAGGAAAAGTTAAAAGGCACTCCTGTCGTCCGGGCGGAAGAAAATCACGGCTCGCATCACATCATTTCGGTAAAAACTTATTCTATAATTTTTGCCACTTTGATCTTCTTTACTTTTGTTACCGTGTGGGTTGCTGGAATCGACTTCGGAGCGATGAACGTAATTATCGCGATGGCGGTAGCAACCGCAAAGGCTTCTTTAGTGCTCGGTTATTTTATGCACCTTAAATACGATACAATCATGAATCGAGTGATTTTCGGTTCCGGTTTTTTCTTTCTTCTCCTCCTCTTCGGATTTTCCGCTGCGGATATTTTTACAAGATTTAAGGTCTTACTTTCTTTCGCATTTTAATCGATAAATCGATTCATTCTTGAAAAGCCGATCTTTTAAGGTCGGCTTTTTTATTTCTTTGAATATGTTTTAAAATTCAAGGAACCGCTACCGATAAAAGTTTCCATTATTTTAGTGAATTGAAATAAATGAATTGACTCGTTACTTCCACCAAGAAGTTCTTTTTCCATTTCCTAGGAGCGCCTATCGTATGAATCAAAATTTAATCCGTATTCTCCCAATATCTTTCGTTTTAGCACTTACTATCCTTAATTGCAAAAAGGAACATGTACAAAATCCCAATGCGAAAATAGTCGAGATTCCATCGCTTGGACTCGGACTTGATTATGAAGATTGGAACTTTAACGACGATCCAAAACTTTTAAACCAAGCCGAACAAACGGCATCACACTCGGACAACTCAGGTACAATTAAAAAAGCCTTAGAAGTTGTAGGAATCAACTTTTTTCTTTTTGAATATCCCCAGCCAGAAGCGAACACATTCAACACAAATATCAATTATACGATGGAAGATCTTTCCAAACAACCGAGAGAGTTTACATTAGACGATTATATCGCCGCAATCACGGGTCTTTATCCTTCCGTGCTTCAAAAGTACGAAATGACCAATCCACCGAAAAAATCAAAAATTCACGGTATAGAAAGTGTACTTTTAGAAAGCAGATTTGAGCAATCGGTCGGCGGTAAAAATCTGAAACTTCATAACTATCAAAGAATTTTTATCGTGAATCGAAAAGCTCACGTCTTTACCGGTACTTTCTTGGAAACGGACGCTCGATCCAAAGGACCGAAAGTCCGTGAAACTTTAGGAAAATTCGTGAAATTGTAAGTTAAGCGATATTCTTTAAAAGGACAAGAAAGAACCTAAGGATGATACTTTTTCAATCAAAATGAATCCACTACTCTTATGGATATTTCTTCTGTCCCTATTTTCAAAGGATAAAATACAGAGTCATGATATTACACTTCCGAATTATTTTAAAGAAGAAGCTGCCAGTTATCCGTTTTATTTGAACGTCAGAATGCACAACAACATGTCTTTATCCATTCGCTTACCCACCAAAAACCCCGGAAATTATCAGATTGTTCTCGGCACAAACGGCCTGTTTTCTTCCGAATTTATATCTTTGTTCAAAATTTCATTGAATGGAAAAGGTCACAAAGAGCTTCCATTTCAAATCAAAAAACCAAACAAACAAAGCAGAATATTTGCGAGCATTGATTTTTCAATTCAAGAAGGAGACTCCTATGGAAATGAATATATCGACTGCCACATTACGGTTATAGGAAAAAAAGTAAATCTTCTCAGTCCGAAAAACACGGCTTTATTTCGCCAAAACTTTTTGGAATTTGGATTCAGAAAAAGATAAACTCAAAGTCTGAAAGCATCACAAAAATCTTAAAAAATGAGGGTTCGATATAACCTAGAACTTGTCCCTAAACTTAGGTAGAAATATCATCGTGAATCTTTTATAAAACGAAGGAGTTCCCACATTTTACTTCGCATTAACGTTTTTTTCCTGTTGTTTAAAATTGTAGTAGTTCTGCATTTCTGTTAAACTAAAACCATCTCGCTTCTATTGGCGCTCGAAGTAACTCAGCATCTCGCTTCTATTGGCGCTCGATAGGATCTTAACCTTTGAAAGAAATCCCCATTCCCTTTAAAATTTCTTTTGCCTTGTTCTGAAATTCAATTTCTTCTTCCGACGTGAAAGGGCCGAAAATTCCTTTTTTAAATCGATCGGAAAGAGCAATGTATTCCAAACATCCGGCTACGCTCAAAACGGGCTTTGCTTTTCCTTCAAAAATTTTTAGTTCTCCCTTCTTTTGTATGACCATTGCTCCCGGAGGAATTTTTTTTCCACCACGAACTGTACAACCAGCCATCACCATTGCACCGTCTCCGATTTCAGCCTCGTCTAAAACGATACTCCCAATACCGATCAGACAACCTCTTCCGACTTTACAACCGTGCAACATTGTATTATGGCCGACTAATGTATAATCTCCAATCGTAATTCCTCGACTCGAATCCGTATGTAGAGTAGAATTATCCTGAATGTTCACTCCTTCCCCTAGAACAATCCGATTCATATCCGCACGGACGACCACTCCAGGCCAAAGGGAAGAATACGGCCCCATTTCCACATGACCTATCACGGTCGCTTTAGGATGAATAAATGCAGTTTCATGAATATTCATATTTATTTATATCCTTCCCGAAACCGGGTATTTTCCCGCACGAAAAGGCGGAATACGTTCAAAAATTAATCTCAAAACTTAACGAATCAAAATTAGGAAAGAGACTCCCAATAGCACTAAAAAATAAAACTTCTTCGAATTTTATCTCAGAAGAATTAGAATACAGTTTCGAGCAATTTTTCAGTGCAACATCCGCTGAAATAGATAAAAATAAATTTTTACCTAAACGAAAACGAAATTTTAGAGTTTGTCCCAAAACCTCGGAATATAGGAAAACTTAACAGTTATAAAATGTACTTGAAAGCTCGTAAACTACCAAAGGGACGTAATTTGCAGGAACTTCTATATTTTATTACGAACTTACTGAATCAATTATAACTGATTTCTTTTAAGGTTTTTGAGACAGACTCTTAATAAATCTCCTTTTTGAATAAAGACTATCTTAAAACGAACCCGTTCTTTCCAGCAAGAGCAACTAATTGATCGGAAATTTCCTTGATTCTTTCCTGAGTGAATGTCTTTTCGTAATTCACCAATCGAAAACGATAACTCACGGATCTTTTTCCATCCGGAACACTACCACCTGCAAATTGGGAATACACCCAACCTTCCTGAAGTTCCGGAATTTTTTCTCTTTTTACGAGATCGGTAAACAAGTTGGTGTTTTCCTTTTCTCCTATCAAAATCGAAATATCAATTTCGGCTTCCGGAAATTGAGAAGGAGTATTAAATCGCGAAACCTTACGGTTGGCATTCCAAATTTCCACAAGCCTTTCGAATTCTAAAGAACCGTAGATTACCCTTTTTTTGAGTTCGAAAGAATCCAAAACCGCGGGATGAACATATCCTAAATTCCCGATCTGCTTAGAATCCACGATCAAGGACAAACTCGCTCCAGGATGAAAGAAAGTTTTCGATTCGGTCTTCCAAATATATTCAAAAATACTAATATACTCCAAAAGAGACTCAATTTGCTTTCTTACTTTTAGGAAATCATCCTCCAAAAGTTTCAGATCTGACTCGGAATTTTTTCTATCAAAGGAAGCCGCAAAAGAAAAAAACTTTTTTTCGTTATCCGGTTCGGGTACATTAAAATAAGCGCGACCGAATTCAAAAATTTTGATTTCTGAAAATCGATCCTGATTGGTGCGAACGTTTTTCAAAAGAGAAGGTAAAAGAGAATTTCGAAGTTCCGATTGTTCTTCCGGCATTTCATTTTTAATCTTTACCGAAAATTTAGGATTTCCATCCAACTCGTTTTCTCTAGGAGATTGGAACGAGTAATTGAAAACTTCGTGATAACCAAGGTTTCCTGCAAAAAATACCTTGCACTTCTTTTCCAACTCCCTGTTCAAATTTCTAATCGGAGTTTTGATTTCAGCCAACAAAGGAGATACTTGAATCGTATCGTAACCTCTGGTTCTTCCGATTTCCTCCACGAGGTCCTCCGGAATAGTCACGTCGTAATTATGGCGAAATTTTGGAACCAACGCTTCAAGATGATCTCCCTTCCAAGAAACCACAAAATGCAATCTTTCTAATATATCCGTTATATCTCCTTGAGACAAAGTAATTCCTAACTTTGCATTGATAAAATGAATATCTGTGTGAATACGAACTTCCTTATGTGGAGTATGTAAAAATCCGACCGGCTCGGAGGCCTTCAAAGATGGACAACCGTTCTCTTTTAAAAGATTGAGGGCACGACGAATTACGGGAAGAGTTGTAGTAGATTCGAGTCCTTTTTCGTAACGAACAGAAGAATCGGAACGAATCCCAGTGGAACGAATGGATTTACGAATTCTTTCTCTTGCAAACACCGCGGACTCCATCACGATTTCCGTCGTAGTATTTTGAACAGCAGATTCCTTTCCACCCATTACACCGGCAACCGCAACCGGTTTTTCTTGATTACGAATGAGGAGAATTTCCTCCTCTAAAGAAGGTGATGTTTCATCTAAAAGCGCAAAACTTTCCCCTTTCTTCGCGTAGGAAACTTCAAGAGAGACCCCACCTTGACTTTCCAAAAAATTCTTATCAAAAAAATGAGTCGGCTGACCCATCTCCAACATCACGTAATTAGAAACATCCACAACATTGTTGATGACTCGAATCCCGCATTTCTGCAACCGAGATTGAAATTTTCTCTTGGAAGGAGTTACTGAAACCTCGCAAATCGAAGAAGCATAGTAAGAATGCGCATTCTGATTTTCTAATACTCTTGGAAGTTCGACCGAAAGATCAAAGTTCCAAAGAGATTTAAATGGATTGAACACAATAGGCAATCGAAGTTGAGAAGCGAGTTCTCTGGCAAAACCGAAATGACTCCAAAGATCCGGTCTGTGTGTTATAGATTTATTATCTATATCAAATATAATATCTTCATAATGCAAGAAAGAACGAATCGTTTTGCCAATCTCGGCCCCTTCAATTCCGTTCAAAATCCAGACTCCACTACTTTCTTCCGACAAGGAAAGTTCCTTTTCCGAACAGAGCATTCCCGAACTTTTAACTCCTCTGAGTTCCGATTCTAAAATTTCCCTATCTCCCAGTTTCGCTCCCGGAATCGCAAGAGGAACCAAATCTCCCACTTTTACATTAGTCGCTCCAGTTACGATTTGAGATTTAGAACCTCCGTCGAACACTTCCGCAATCTGAAGTTTATCCGCAGAAGGATGTTTGCCCAAAGATTCTATTCTTACAATTTTTACGAAGTCCAGTTCGGGACGAAATGGTATGACGCCGTCAATCTCACAAACGGAAACTGCGATCTTATTTAAAATCACATCAAGCCCCACCTCCTTCAAAGGTGTAAAATCATTCATCCAATCTAAGGAAAGTTTCACGTCGCCGACTCCGTTCCAATTACTAAGGTCCAGAAACTTCGATTAAAATCGGATGTCGAGCAGGAAAACTCTTCTAGACTCAGTTCGGAAGATACACCTGAAAGAGCTGAAAACGATGCTGAATGGTTTTACCATTTCTCACCTTACGAAGTTCAAGATCAAAATCTTCTTTTACCTTTTGAATTTCGTTTCGAGTCCGATTCATTGCTGATTTTTTTTCGGGCTTTCCTTCCCATTTGAAAGCGGCTTCTTGACGCATCAATTTTTCTTCGAGTTGTCGGAGCGTATTTTGATTACTCGTCCTGATTTTGAATTCTTCCTTTTGGAAAAGATCCAAAGTTTGATCTCCGAGTTCTTTTTTTCTAAATTCAACAATTTCATCTAAAACCAAAAAAGTCCGAATTAAATTCTCTTCTAAATGGGTAGGAAGTTCGACATGAGAAGATTCGGAGACAAAAGACTTAGAGAGAGAATGAGATTTTCTAAGTTCTTCGGGTAGTTCTTCGATCTGTCTCACCGAACCTGTTTCTGGATTCGTCTCAAAATAGAAAAGCTCCGCCCGATTGAGGGTAAACTGAAACTCCACAAGAAAAACATAATATTCTTTATTAGAAACAGAGTGAAAAGAAATACTGCGTCCTTTTTGATTCTGAATCAGATACGAAACGGCTTTGTCGATCAGCGGATGCCCGAAGGCCAAAAACTCCAAACTATCGTTTTGAAGCGCGAGTTCAGAATCGAAGGTCCCGTATTTCCCGTTATACTGGGAAGAATCGATCTCATAAATCTGAGGTTTTTTCCGAATCAGTTTAAAGCCCGCTTCTTCTGGAAAGATCTTGGTAAAACGAGAAATAAATTCTTCCAGGTGAGTATTATTAAACGAACGTTCTTCGAGTGTGTGATTGTAATAATCCAAAAGATTGAAGTCAATCAGCTTCGGAGTTACAAGAGCGCCTAACTTTTCAAAACCTTTCTTGGCGATTTTAATACGATTATCAATCTCTTCCTCCATTTCTATTCTGGATTTATTGCCGGTGACAAATTTCATAAAGGAAGAATTAAAATCCAATTCGTCCTCGATTGCACCGAGCAATTCGTCTGAAGATCCAATCGACTCTTCAAAAAGACGGATTTTATTCGTGAGCACTTCCAAAATTCTTTCCGCAACCGTATCCTTGCTGGCAAAGTTGAAGATAAACACGTTGTCCTTCTGACCAAATCTATGAATCCTCCCAATTCTTTGTTCGATTTTGAGCGGACTCCAGGGTAGATCGTAATTGAATAGAACGTTCGCAAATTGAAGATTTCTTCCTTCTCCGCCCGCTTCCGTACAAATCAGAATCTCGGTTTTCGTTTTAAATTCCACAATCGCTTTTTCCTTTGCGTCCGCTCCGAGAGAGCCGTGAAACAGGGTGACTTGAAAATCGGAAAGAACGGAAGCCAGAAAATCCTGAGTAGTCCTAAATTGGGTAAATATAATAAATTTCGAATGTCCCTCTTTTCGAAGTTTAAGGATCGTTTCTTTTAACTTGGTCGATTTTTTGTCTTCTTTGATTTTTTTTCCCAAAAGAATCAGCCGATTCAAAGAAAGAAGCTCCCTTTTTAAACTTTGAAGATCGAGTTGCGCGGATTCGTCCAAACCGGAAACAAATTCTTCCACGTCTTCGGTTTCGTCCAAATCCCATTCTTCCAATTTATATTCCATTTGTTGAATATGATGAAACCGATTTTCCAAAAGGAACTTTCTTTTGGTAAGGGCAGAAATAAGCGCAAACACGGAAGAATCCAATAACTTTTGAAATACGATCATTACGAATCCGATTGCCCGATTTTGTGTTCTCATCGCAAGATTATATTCTCGTCTAACGTAGTTCGTAGTCTCTTCGTAAAATTCTCTTTCAACGGTAGAAAGTTCGATTCTTACCGTTTTAGCAAATCGTTTCGTAAACCCGCCCACCTCTATCTTTCTTCTTCTTAAAAGAACCTTGGAGATTTTATCTTTGAGGTCGGTTTTGTTTCCTAGAATATAATCGTTTACGAATGTATGGTACGGACCCAAAATATTTGGATCAATCAGATGCATAAGATAATAAAGCTCTTCGAGTTTTCCTCGAAACGGAGTCGCGGTCAAGAGAAGAAGACATTCGCACTTTTTAGAGATTTTTTCCGCAAAAAGATAAGAGCGAGTAATTTTATGATAATCTCTTCTGAGTCTATGAGCCTCGTCGAAGATAACAATATCCCACTTCGTTTTGAGAATTTCCTCCGCGTACTTCGGATTTTTGATAAAGTCTATGGAAGTAATGATGTGTTGAAAATTTTTCCAGTTCTTGTCGCCTTCGGTGCTAAAATTTCTTCGCTTAACAATTTCAAAATCTTCGTTGAACTTATTCTTCAACTCCTGCTGCCACTGAACCAAAAGCGGAGAAGGTGTTACGATCAAAACTTTCTTGTAACCTCTTCGAAAGATCAACTCCTTCATCACAAGAGCGGCTTCGATCGTTTTTCCGAGACCAACTTCGTCCGCGAGGATAAAACGAGGACGAAGACTATTGACTACTATGTAAGTCGACTCGATCTGATGCGGGAGAAGCCTAGTTCTCGAATTGGAAAGCGCGGAAAGTTTATCAAATGCATGGGTCAGTTTTAACTCATACGCGGTCAGGGCGAGATCCATCAATTCTCCCTGTTCGCCTACGTTTTTCAAAGGAGAGGGATAATCGGGAAGAATTTTTAAATACGGGGAATTTTCCGAAACCGTCTTCTTAGAAGAGATCGCCCCAAACTCGATCATAACCTTACCATCGATCGAAGAGACGATCTTTCCAATTCCAGATTCCGGAGAATTAGTAAGATAACAAAAATCCCCTCTATATCCCGAACGCGATTTAGATTCAAAGTCGAGACTGAGTTGTAAAGCGCCTTCCAACTAAACTCCTCTCTTATCGCCCCAAATGTATTTATGAGTTTGAAGGGAAAGACGAAGTCCTGAACTTAAAGAGGATTTCAACCATTCCGATAGAATTTCGGGAGACAATTCTCCTTGTACTGGAGAAGCGAGAAGGTTCCCGGAAAGTTGATGAGTTTTAATCACTTCAAGACATCTTTCAAAATCGTTTCTATCGCGGATCACGAACTTAATCTCATCCAATTTGTTCTTTCGTTTATTATAAATTTCTAAATTTTTTAAATTCATTCGATTTTCCATACCCGACCCCGGAAGCTTATAATCCAAAGTAAAAACGAATTGATCCAATCCCTCAATCGATTCTGCTCCATTAGTTTCCACTCTCGGTCTTGGATATAAATTGGAGGATTGTCTAGTTTTAAAAATTTCGTTACCTAAGACGAAGCTGAAATCTCGATTCCTTCCTTCGAGAGGCTCTCCTCCGGTTAGAAGAACCTGTGTATATATCGGACTCAATTCCTGAATTCGATTCAAAACCCGTTTTAAATCCATTTCCTCGCCAGCTCTCGCAGATAAAGCGTACGGTGTATCGCACCACAACTTTCTTTCAGTCGCCATTCCACATCGAAGAGAACATCCTGCCATACGTACGAATACTGTTGGGATGCCTGTCGAAATTCCTTCTCCAGAAAGAGAAAGATAAATTTCATGTACGGAAGTTTTCAAATTGTCCATGGGTTCTTTCAAGTACAAGGTTTTTCTTCGAGCAAACAATAAGATCTTAAAAAAATAAAAAGGCAAATTCCAGAATTTCCGACCCACCTTTTGAGGTCAACTCCCGGAGCTTTCATTTTCAAGACGTGGATTTTTTTCCTTAGATAAAATGATGCCTCCGGACATGAAAAACGTGGATTAAATCAAAGAAAAACATTAACCACAAGACAAAAAAACCAACAGAAGTGAAAAGAAAAATATATGCAGGAATGGATGTACGTAGAGAAACGACTATTGAAAACTATACAACAACATGCTGGAATTCTGCGCCTAAACGAGGAATCTATCTCAAAATTCATGGCATCCATCATGTAGGGATCAGTAGAGATTTCAAACAGCCGATTCTTTCATGGATTTTTTTTGGCTTGTTTTTCGGAGAATATTCAGTGGCTCTAAGAGAAAACAAATAGGGGTTATAAAAACAAGGAGCCCGGACTTCGAAAAATTTGACAATCGATTCCCCGAAATGTAAGTAAGGTAGTGATTGCACGCAGAGTAGAATAATCTGCGTTAGTCTCTGCTTGGTAGAAAAACCTCTTTTAAGGTTATATAAAAAATTTCGTAATCCACAATAACCTTAATTGTAGGAACTCCTACATTTTAGGACTTTACATCTTGCCTAGGAGACGTTGCGACCATATCGGGAGTAACCGTGTTGAGTTTTTTTGATTTGATAGGAAAATACCTTTCTACAAATAGCGGGAACTCAAGCAGGTTTACCGTAAATCCACCTTATGCTTCAGAATTTTTCATAGAAAATTCAAACGACAAAATCATTTCTTCTGTTTTTAAATGGTCGATCTTTTGCTTGTCAATCCAGACGGTAATCGTTCCTTTTGTATTAAAAGAATGATCTCGGAGTCCTCTTGATTCGTTATATACCATCATTTATCTTTGTTTATTTATTTTATCTTCCGTTTCGAATCCTACCATATCGTTTCTGTCTTTTATATGGAAGGTTCCTGGTTTTTCTTCTTTATCCGTTTGCAAAAAAACACAGAAGAATTGCGTACGAAAATATTACTCACGCGTTCCCCGAATATACGGAAACACAAAAGAAAGAACTCGTTTGGAAGAGCATTCTTCATATTGGAAATCTTGTCGCAGGCACCTTGTTCGCTCCTCGTTTGAATCAAAAATGGATGGATCGTTATCTCGTTTATGATCCCGAATCTTTAGCGATCGAAAAGAAAACGAACGAAGAAGGTATCGGAGTCGTTTTGATTTCGGGTCACTTCGGAACTTGGGAAATTTTAGTTCAATTTATGGGAATTCGTATGAAAGGCGGAGGGATTTATAAAAAAGTAAGAAATCCGTTCGTGGATAAATTGATCTACAAACTCAGAACGAAAAACGGAATCAAACTCGTTTCTACAGAAGAATCCAGTCAAGTAACCAAGATGTTAAAGCAAGGTTATTGGGTAGGATTCGGTTCAGATCAAAACGCTGGCAAAGTCGGTATTTTCGTAAATTTTTTCAATCGTCCTGCATCCACCTATCAAGGCCCTGCTTTGATGGCTTATCTTACAGGAGCAAAAATGCTTTTGTATTCGGTTCTTTGTAGTGAAAATGGAAAGGTAATCGTTCGAGTCAAAGACTTAGGTTGCGTGGATAAAAAAGCGTTTCCGGATCGTGAAACGGCCATTCGTCATTACACAGAGGTCTGGACAAAAGCTTTAGAAGAAGAAGTAAAGCTTTATCCCGAACAATACTTCTGGGTTCACAGACGCTGGAGAACAAAACCGGGAGATTTCCCGGGTCAAATTTGAATTATCGTAGTTAGGAATGTTCTGCTTCAAATATTAATATATGATAATACGGCAATGACAACAATGTTCTCTTACTGTAAAAAATAATATATCTTTGCCTGGTCATATTGACTCCGAGAGTAGGCAACAAATCCCTCCATCGTTCAGAAATGAGTTCTTTTATAGCGTTGTTTTTGTTTTTAATAGATAATAATAAATAGTAGTTCGTTAAAGCTATTTGAGTGGCGGTTTCCAAATTAATTCTTAACGTTTTTTTTTCGGAAGCTTTTATTTCGATTCCTGGACACATGCACAAGAGGAGCAAGATAAAACCCGCAGATAAGATTGAATGAGGGAGAATGCAGTCTTTTTTTTGGATTTTTTTTGTATGAATCGTGTTTATTTTCTGTTTGTTTTGGAGAAAAAAAGCGCACTCGAAATGGAGTGCGGAATGTAAGGATGTCCAGAAAAATCGAAACCATTTCCTAAATCGTTTTTGCGGCTTGTTAAGATGATCTTCTTGTGGCCACAATTTGTGATTGTGTATTTTATAAAATATCACGAAATCCCTTCGGGCCAAATGTTATCGATGCGATATTTCAGTCAATACAAATTCAATTGTGGTAGAGATTTATTTTAACGTGAGTTTGGTGTAAAAAAATCAGAGTCTTTTTTAAATGCGGGAAATCTCACGCAATTAGAAACACTGCCATCGACTATCGCCAGCAAGTTCGTTGCTAAAAGTCGTTTCAAACCGCAAAAAGAACGTAAGAAGACGAAATTTGTGGAACTACGTTTATTACCGGTGACTTAGAAATTACGATCCTGATTCTTTTTAAGGTTGTGAGACAAATTCTTCGTATTGTCTACAAACAACCCGAGAACGTTTAGAGATGGTAGAACCAAAACTTTGTCCTGTTGAAAAAAATTCTGTGTATTGGAAGGTGATATTGAATGCTAAGGAACTAGGTTTTGTTTAAACGGGCGTTTTAAGATAAAGGAAAAACTTCTTTTAGTTATTTTCGACTTCTTTTTTTGCTAAACTAAAAATCAATTTTTGAGCGATCTCAAATTCTTTTTTGGGTAAAATTGCCAATATTTCGACCATTTTTGGTAAACCTTCTTTCGAGGTTATTTTTTTCAATAATGTCAGCTCCAATTCCACTTTCATTCTGGTTCGAAATGTCTGTTGTAATGCTACTTTTTCCGGTAGTTTACCTTCAAGGAGCCATTCTCTTCTGAATCCATGGACCATTTCTATCGTAATTGCCGCGTCTTCCGGTATCGGAAATCTTCCACTCAGCCAACCACTGATCGTTTGTTTTGATTTGCCAATCGTATCCCCAAACTCTCTTTGGTTTCCTTTGAAACTTAAAAGTATAGTTTGTAATCTTTTCTTTTGTTCGTCCAAAACATGTCCTAGAATAATACTTTCTTGTTGACATCGGTATTAAAATAATACTAATGTGTCTTTAAAAACCTATTAGTAGCACAACTTTCAAAAATCAATTCAAATGTCGGCACAGCAATTATTGATGAGTCATAATTTGTAAAAAGAAATATAGTGGCATCTTTTGCCTTGTTTTAGGTTATGGAAAAAAGATCGATGAATAAAAACATGTTTTTGTCGCCAAAAGATAGGATTTTGGTAGAAAAGTTTCTTATTTTTTTTTGATCTTCTTTTCTTCAAAAGTGATTTTCCTTCTTAAAAAATTTTCCCATGTGAATTCAAATTTGGTTTTATATCAAATTGAAAAGAAAATAGACCGTAGCAACGTAAAGACTCGAAACCGAACTACGAAATATAAGCGAATATGAATAACTAAATTTTAGCGAAGAATTAGCACTATGAACCTCAACCATTTTATTCCAGTTTTAGCGGGATTTTTCCATTTGTTTTTGGGAATCTATGTCTTTAGTTTAAAGCCAAGACAAAAATTACAGACTCTATTCCTGTTTTTGAATCTATGTATGGCGCTCTGGCTCTGCATTCAAGGTCTTAGAGGATTGTTTCCTCTTGAATACCGTAACTTTGGGTTGAACATAACCTTCCTTCCGATGTCTGTCGGAACTTTTATTCTATATCTTCTTTGTAAAAAAATGGAGAACGTAAGGCAGAAGATTCCAGCTTGGATATTGATCCTGGGTATCGTAGGGTTTTCCTATTTTACCTGGGCTTCTTTTAGTCAAAGAATGGTAGTTTTAGAAAATCCAGACACTTTCGTTTTTGACTTCAGTTTGAATTACCATTTAATCATTTACTTCTCCACTTTTTGGGTTCTATTGTCGGCTTGGATAATTCTTAAAAGAATACGACTCAAAAGAGGAGACGATAGGGTAAGGCTCTTTTTGTTCTACTCGGTTCTATAGTTGGGTTACCAATCACTTTAATGTTCATTTATTTTCTTCCGTTTTTAGGGATTTACAAAGCGTATTTATCATCTTTGGGTCTTTCAGTTTGTTCGGTCTGTTGGGCTGTCGCAATTCTGCACTACGACGCTTTTGAAATCAAAGCCGGGCTGATTCAAGGCCAGAAACTTCTTTTATCAATCGTGTTGCTTCTAAACCTTTTTTAAAACTCTTGGGGAAATTAGATCCGATGAGATTCGTTCAAAAAAGTTCGAAGGCAAAAGAGGAAATCACGAGGCAAATTCTCATTCAAGACTTTCATCTTGCCGAAAATACCGGTGAAATCTCTGTCGATGAAAGGGCCAAAATACTTTCGAGAAGATTCGGAAAGTATTTTAAATAGTTTATTTTTATATAGAATTTGAAAACTCTATATTTGTGATAATACATATTGACATTTATCACAAATATAGATTATCCTGTCCGTATGTGCGACTTTTTCGAACCTGTATCGGGATTAACTTTTTTTAATGGAGTTCCGGACAAACGAACTCGACTCGAACCTAAATACAATCAATTCCAGGATACTAAAAGTCATCGATGTTGTTCGCGCAAACGGAGGTGGCTATGTTGAAGTGGTATGACTCTTCAAGACTAGAAGATTATTTAGGCTCGTTACCGAAGCTTCGGAACCGACTTGGTCTCGTAAGCCAATATACAGATCGTCGAGAAAAAGCCCCAAGAGAACTGAGATTCGTCATCCTGATTCAAAGATTGTATCTACAAAAGAAAATTCTCTTAAGACGAAACCAATGGCTGACAAAGGAATTAAGAAGTATTTTTTCGGAAAAAATACAATTGGAAAACGAATTAGAATCTCTTGAAAAACTACTGAAGGAAATACAAAATAATACAAACTTGGTTAGTGGCTCCGTGTCGGATTAGTTGATCTATACTTTTAATACATTGTTGTTTTTAGCAGTTTATATCAAAACCTTAGGTTTGTAATCCTTCGATAAGTCCGCAATAAAAGCATAAAAGTTACCACAAAACGTCCCTTTAGTAATTTACGAGCTTTCGAACATATTTTATAACTGTTAAGTTCTCATCGAGGTTCCTATATTCTGAGATTTTGGGACAGGCTTTTACTGACAAAGGCTCATTTAAGTTATCAGCCCATTTTTAAAATCACTCAATAGTAAAAAACACCAAGTTAGATTCCAAAAAGTAGAATAAGAAACCAAGGACTACTTTTATTAGAGAATTTGCAACCGATCTCACCTTTTTTAAGACGAACTTGAACACTTTTAAGGCGAGCTTTTAAAACTATTCGATTACTTTTTTGGAAACGTTTTTTTATACAATTCCAAAGAATCTAAAACGATCTTACGAGCAAGAATTGCATTTTGGAATTCTTCAATAACAACGGTTTTATTTTCCAGTTTTTTATAATCTTCAAAGAAATGTTTCAGTTCCAATGTAAAATGAGGAGGAAGTTCCGAAATGTCGTTGATATGGTTGATCGACATATCGTTTGCGGCAACCGCAATGATCTTATCGTCTTCTTCTCCCGAATCTAACATTCTCATTACACCGATTACTTTAGCTTTTACTAAACAAAGGGGCTCCAATTCCACTTGGGAAAGAACCAAAATGTCCAAAGGATCGTGATCTCCACAATAAGACTGAGGAATAAATCCGTAATTTGCAGGATAATAAAAGGAAGAATATAAAACTCGGTCCAGTTTCAAAATTCCGTATTCTTTATCGACCTCATATTTAGCGCGACTACCGCGTTTGATTTCAATGACTCCGTTTACAAATTCCGGAATTTGATCTCCCGGAGAAATATCATGCCAAGGGTGTACCATATCAGAAAACTATTTAAACGTTTCGATGAAAGGCAAGTTTAAAATACGATCCTATCCAATAGAAAAACGGTTCTTACCGCAATATGTCGGAATCAATCATAAATATCATAAATGTAGGATTTAAAACCAAATTAGGCCTTCGGTTTCCAACTCCAAGTAACAGCCAGCAAAGCGAGAGCGATCAAAGTTGCGCCTATGATAAGATACAAGGATTGTTCCCAATGAAATCCTGGTTGTTTACTCAACCATCCCACTACCTTTGAAAGAGCAGTTCTTCCCAAATATCCGAACAAACCGATAAAACCCGCCGCAGTTCCGACCGCTTTCTTCGAGGTAAAATCAAGTCCGGCGACACCTAACAACATAACAGGCGGATAGACAAAAAAACCGATGATGCCGAACAAAGTAAGATCCAGCCAAAGAAAACCAGGAGGCGTAAATAACAACGCGACAAGAGCCAATAGAATCGGGAGTATACACAAGAAACTCACCATCCCCCTTTTTCCACCCAATTTATCCGAACCCCAACCGACAAGAAGAGTAGAACCGATTCCAGCAAATTCGTAGATGAATGTGCTAATCCCTCCTTTTTCCAAGGAAGCTCCTTTGGCAAATTTTAAGTACGTCGGACCGATATCCGTTAAGCTATAACGAACCACATAAACAAAAAAGTTTGCAAAAGCAAAAGTCCAAACATAATAATTCTTTAATACAGATTGGAAAATAATTTCCCGAAAAGACAATTCTTTCTCTTGTTCTTCGGAGGAAAGTCTAGATTCTTTTTCAGGATCTTCCTGATATTCTTCAATAGGTGGAAGACCCACCGACTGAGGAGTATCCACTAATCGAAATAGAAGGTAAATTGCAGTTACGATCGCTATCAAGGCCGGAATGTAAAATGCGTTCCTCCATCCCCACCAAGAAGCGCTATAAGCGGCGACAACCCCTACTAAACCGCCGCCCACGTTATGAGCTATATTCCAAATTGCGAATTTTGCTCCTCTTTCCGATACTCCGAACCAATGACCCAGAGAACGCCCGCAAGGAGGCCAGCCCATCCCTTGAAACAATCCGTTCAAAGCCCAAAGATAAAAGTGAACTTCGTAATTACTCGAAGCTCCGAACAACAAATTGCATATTGCGGTTAAAATCAAACCCAATGACATGAAGTATTTTGGATTACTTCGATCGGATAAGGCCCCCATCACAAATTTTCCAATTCCGTAAGTAATCGCGGTTACTGCCAAAATATTTGTGATTTGTTCCTGGTCATAGTGCAGAACTTCTCCCATTTCCTTGGAAATAACCGGAAAATTATTCCTTACGAGATAAAATACCGCATAACCGATAAAGGTCGCCTCTAAAACCCTCCATCTAAAACGAGGATAAGATCGATCGATCATTTCTTTCGGTAAGAGAGGTTTTGGTTTTGCAGGAAGTATCCAACGTAACGGTGAAATCATTAGGTCAATCTCAAGGATATAGAATCTCTTACAAGGTCATTTTCATCAATGAGTGCTACTCGATTGCCAGCAAAGTTTAAAAAATCGTTAGAATTTTACGGAATTTATAAATCATACTCCGAGATTTTAATAAGTTTTTCTTAGTAAAACTTATTAAGAGTCTTTCCCAAAACCTCAGAAATAGGAACCTCTACGAGAACTTAACGGTTATAAAATATACTCGAAAGCTCATAAACTACCAAAAGGACGTAATTTGTGGGAACTTCTATATTTTATTACAAACTTACTGAATCATTGTAACTGATTTCTTGAAAGGTTTTGAGACGGGCTCTGATATGGCGCCCCCATCCGGAGCAGTAAATATTTTTTCGCATTTTTTTTTAATCACCCAATAATTTAACTCGTTAGAGAAAAGCATTCGCGACGATTGATCAGACTGATATTCGCGGGTTGGATACCGCAGGATAATCTATACATCGGGAGCTGTTCTTAGTCTTAAAACGAAGGTCAAATTTGAAATTCAAATTTGCTTCAACACTGAGCCAACAAGTATTCCTCCTTTATCGTACATCTTCTCTAACGAATTCAATTATTGGATGAAACATTACTCTAACTCTATGCAACCAGATTCATCGCCGCCCAAAGAAATCCGGATAACTCTCTTGAAACTGCCGTTATCATTACCTGAGGAGTTTTTCCTCTTTGCTGTAGATTACGAAACTTTTTGTGTAATCTGAGAGATGCTTTTTCCGCCAAAGCAACAACTAACGCAGGTTGTCCCGATCTACGTGCGGTTACAATTTTATTTCCTGTTCCAGGGAAACGATGTTGCCAAGCTGCTTCTGTCAATATTCTTCGAAGTCTGGGACTTCCTGTTTTTGTTATCCCTGTTTGTTTTCTTTTGGAACCGCTGGAATATTCTCCCGGAACAAGTCCTAAAAAGCTCATGAACGAACCGGCTGTTTTGAATCGTTTGAAGTCACAAACCTCACAAAGTAAAAACATTGCGGTTAGATAATCCACTCCTCGGAAACATCTTAATATTCCTACTTTCTCTCGATACGGTTCACTTTCCGCTATCTCTTGTATCCTCTTATCCATCGCTTTTAAATTCTCTTCTTGAACTCTTACCCGACTATAATAGTCGTTAAATGTCTCTTGAAGGATCTCGTTGTTAAACTGTAGATTGTTCAACCATTTGTTATGACTGACTGTCCAATACTTTGTTGCTGAGTAAGTTATACCCTTTCTTAATAAGAATTTCATTAACCTTTGACGATTCCTTCCTAAATCCAAACGAAGGCTGTCACGGGATCTCAAATAATCCCTTACCGCTTCGTCCTCTTCACTCGGTACATGAATCGATTCTAATTCTCCACTTCGTAATAATTTTGCTAACTTGATCGCATCTCTCTTATCCGTTTTGATCTTATCCGAACTTTGTCTTGGTATCTTTCCTGGCGCTACAAGGATACAGTTCACTCCCAAAGACTTGAGATATCTGTAAAGTGGATAACCGGTTACTCCTGCCTCGTAACAACTATGTATCTCGTTCCATTCTGATTTTAGTTTATTGACGAACTTTTTGATCTGAACCTCATTATGTTTTATCTGCTGTTCTTTTACTATTTCCTTTGTATTGTTCGTTAAACACGCAATTCTAATCGTTTCTTTGTGGACATCCATTCCTACATATATTTTTCTTTTCATTACGTTCCTTCTGTTGGTTTTCTTGTTTTGTGGTATATGCTTGCATCTAACCCACGGTTTTCAAGCCCAGAAGGGGCGCCATTTTGTCTTAGTTGATTTATGATTCGTTTCATAGAAATCAAATTTATATTTCCTTTTTTCATTTGCATTTTTTTAAATCTACATTTTCTTGCGCCTTATGATAGATTTAAATCTGGATTTAATCAAAAAGATGAAATTCAAGGAAGGGAACCGACTGATCGTCATCAATAAAGAAAAAGTATATAAACCCTCTCCCATAGGAGGAATTATAACTACAAATAAAATTTCCGAAGCAGACAGAATTCTACTTTTTGCAGATTCAACTTCTTCTCTTCAATCTTCTTTTTTAAAAATTCTAAAATCGATTTGCAAAGAAACCATTCTATGGATTGCGTATCCTAAAAAATCTTCCGGAATCAAAACAGACTTAGATAGGGATCACGGTTGGGAAATCCTTTCCAAAAACGGATATAAAGGAGTTGCATTGATTTCTTTAAATGATACTTGGTCCGCGGTTCGATTCAAAAAAGCCAACGAAGTCAAAAAAGGAGGTTCTAAAGCGGAAAAACAAAAACGTCCGGAACTATCCAAATACATCAACTACGAAACGAAAATCGTAAAACTTCCAGAAGACGTAAACAAAATTCTTTCCAAAGATAAGAATGCGAAAAAAATTTTCGAATCCTTATCTTGGTCTCACAAAAGAGAACACATCGAAGCAATTTTAGACGCGAAATCATCGGAAACCAGATTAAAACGAATTCAAAAATTAGTTCAAACAATGAATTCTCAAAAAGATCAAAAGAAGAATTAAAAAATCCTTTCAAATTTAAAAAATACAAAACCTAACAAAGAAAGAAATTTTAAGTTTATAAAAATATAAAACGCCTCCTACAGTTCAGTGTTTCAGTTCAACATACGATAGACAAATCTACACCTCGCCAGCTATCTACCTTAAAACATCAAAACCCAAGCCATCCGACATAATCCATAAAAATCCCCCATACCCATAATGCCTCATATTCGATTCTAATTTTAGTATATATTTATTTTATATAACATGATAAATTAATATTATAAATATTTTAGTCAATTTGATAATTCGCAAATATTAGTTTATAACGTTTCCTGCGTAATCTCTTCCATGGCTGCCCAAGAAGGAAATAAATCAAGAGAGGATTGAATTGAAAACTTACAAATTGAGAATCATCCAACTTTCGTTCATTCTTAATGTTTTCTTATTTTCGGAAATTGACGCTCAAAAAACGAGAAGAGCCAAACGCCCGAAAGTTCGCAATACTGCAACACAAAAAATTCAAGAACCAATCGAAGTTCAAAAACAAAAAGCGGATACTCAAGTCGTCCCAATCGAAACCGAAATTAAAGAACCTAAAAAAGACGCTCCTTGGTACGAATCAGTTAAACTTGGCGGCTTAATTCGAATCCGCCCGGAAGCGCGATACAATTACGATTTTGATAAATTCAAAAATGATAATATTTCTTTCGTTGGAGCCAAAGTTCAAATTTGGATCGAAAAAGAACTTACCCAAAATATGAAAGCAAGAATCGTATTACAAGACTCCGCACTTTGGGGAGGGGAAAAAGGTTCTCTCATCGGAATCGATACAGCAAACGACAACACAAGACAATCTGTAGGAATTCGAGAGGCTTGGGTAGAATCCAAAGAATTAATCGGCCCCATTACATTACAAGTGGGAAGACAAATTCTAAAATACGGAGACGAAAGACTCGTAGGTGCTTTGGAATGGAACAACGTAGGAAGAAGCTTTAATGGCTTTCGTTTGAAAATTGACAAAGAACTTTTTTCCACTCACGCTTGGGTCATGATCGTCGGAGAGCAGGATTCAGACGTAGCGGGTAATTCTACAAATTTAGGAAAAAGAAACTCGTTTCCGATTCAATACAATTGTCCCCCCAATTCTTTTTCGCCTTCAGCTTGCACGTTGACTGCCGAACTTTCAAAACAACAGCAAGGAGATGCAACTTTCACCGGTTTTTACAATACGTTTAAATCTTCCGACTTACTTCACATAGACGCCTATTACATCGGATTGTATAAGAAATGGTTTCCTCAGAACAACTCTACTATTTTGCTTCTTCCCAATCCGGAGACAATTCCGAAAGATTCCAGGTTCGACCAATTACATACATTTGGACTCAGACTTTCCAATAGAACGACTCCTGATAAAAAGGCAAAAATACCTTTCGATTTTTCGGTCGAATACGCGATACAAAACGGGAAAAACGGGCTGAACGTCACGCCAGGTTGGGACAGCTTAAACACAAACGTTTCCACCGTCGACCCCCTTACCGGCAAGACCGTAACCAATAACATTTACAAAGAAAAACAAAGTTACGATGCTTATGCGTTCACATTCGACTTCGGTTATACGATCGGGTCTTTTCGGTTTGGGGGGACTTACGACGTCGGCAGCGGAGATCCAAATCGAAAAGACGGAAAAGTTGCGACCTTCTCGAATTTATTCCACTCCAATCACGGATTTTTAGGAGAAGCAGATCAAGTAAGTTGGGTCAATATGATTGGTAAATCCGCAAACCTTACATGGGACGGCGGAAAATTTGGTAAATTAAGGATCGCATATTGGATCATTGATAAGCAAAAAAAACAAGACGGTTGGTATGATGTCACGGGAAACCTCAAAGAAGGAGCCAGTACGGAATCAACCACAAATGAACGTTTTAAGGATCCTTATGTTCAAAGTGAAAAAGGCGCCCTAGATCAAAGAGGGGTTGCAACGCTTGGAAAAAATTTATTTAGAGAAATCGATACGACTTATGCATTCAAATACAAGGATATTCTTTGGTCGTTTGGTGGGAGTTGGATTTTTGCAGGCGATGCAGTTCGGCGCAAACTCAACGACGATTCAATTTATCTTGAATTCAGAAAAACTAACTTTCTTCCGCAAGCGCAATTCGGTTACTTGATGATGACAATTCAATTTTAAATCGCAACGAAAATAACTTTAATAATTTTGAATGTATGTGATAAATCTGAAAATAAAATTTCGCATAATATATTTTTAAATAGAAACCATATTAAAATCGATGAGTTTCGTTTCGAAGTTTAGCTTTTAATAGATTCGAATTTATTTTTGAAATCGATTTCACAAACTCTCTCAAAATCATCAGGTACAAATCGTTTTGCTCTTTTGTCCTTGTATAAATAACCGATTCTAAAATCGTAGTAAAAACAAACGTCTCATTAACGAAGACGCAGAATTTTTCCTGATTCCAATTTTCCTCTCTTCGATCCGCTTTTTGATCTTCCGGATAGTTATCTTGAAAATTCAAAGTATTAGAGGTTCCCGGAAGCGGGCGATTCATCGTTTTAAAAGGAACATCTCTATGAAAAAACTCAAGTTTAGCGAACTAAACTTATCCGCCGAAATTCAAAACGCGATCCTGGAAATGGGCTTTGAAGAAGCCTCTCCCATTCAATCAGAAGCAATTCCAGTCATATTAAAGGGAAAAGATATTATCGGACACGCTCAAACTGGCACCGGTAAAACAGCCGCATTTGCAATTCCGACGATTGAACTTCTTGAAGTAGAAAGTAAACATTTACAAGCCTTAATTCTTTGTCCGACTAGAGAATTAGTCATCCAAGTCAGCGAACAATTCCGTAAACTGATGAAATACAAAGGAAACTTCGAAGTCGTCCCTGTTTATGGTGGTCAAGAAATAGAAAGACAACTCAGGGCGCTTCGTAAAAATCCTCAGATTGTAATCGCAACTCCCGGAAGAATGATGGACCACATGAGAAGAGGTTCCATACGTCTCAATGATATTAAGATCGTGATCCTGGACGAAGCCGACGAAATGCTGGATATGGGCTTCCGCGAAGACATGGAATTTATTCTAAAAGATACTCCCATAGATCGTCAGACGATCATGTTTTCCGCTACGATGACGGATGATATTCTTACCTTGATGAAAAGATTTCAAAAACATCCTCAAATCATCGACGTAACTCATCAGAAATTGAGCGCACCCAAAATCGAACAAATCTACTATGAGATTCAAGAGAATGCCAAAGGAGAAGCTCTCGCGAGATTGATCGAATATAGAAACGTAAAACTCGCATTAGTATTTTGTAATACAAAAGCGCAAGTGGATACCGTCGTAGAATTGTTGAAATCGAGAGGTTACTTCGCGGAAGCCCTTCACGGAGATCTAAATCAGAAACAAAGGGACAAAGTAATGAACGGATTTCGAAACGGAAATATCGAAATCTTAGTCGCGACCGACGTGGCCGGAAGAGGAATCGACGTTAGCAATGTCGAGGCGGTATTCAACTACGACCTTCCAAGAGACGGGGAAGACTACGTCCACAGAATCGGAAGAACAGGAAGAGCCGGCAAAAAAGGAATCGCGTTCTCCTTTATCGTCGGAAAACAAATCTATAATCTTAAAAAGATAGAACGAATCAATGGAATTAAAATCGAGGCAGGAAAAATTCCTACGTTAGACGATCTTGAAGAAACTAAAATTCATTCCTATACTTCCAAAGTTAGATCCATTGTGGATGCGGGTCATATCGGCAAGTATGTAAACCAAGTGGAAAAATTGATGGGAGACGATTATACAGCGCTGGATATCGCCGCCGCTTTGTTTAAGATGACGATCCTCAGGGACAGTGTTACTTTCGATGATTCCGTACAATTCGAATCAAATTTTAAATACGAAGAAAGAAATTCCTTCAAAAAGAAACCCGGAAAGCACAGAGATCGGAATTTTGGAAGATCCGGTTCGGGATCCAGAACCAAATCAAATCCAGGCTCACATTCCGGCAATAGTTCCAATAACGGGTCTCATTCTAAATTTTCCAAAGGAGATAAAAATCAAAAATCAGGTGGACCATCTTCTTTCAAAAAAAAGAAGAAATAAGATTCAATTTCAAGGAAAGAATCCGCTTAAAATTCTTTTTTAAACCGGAAATTTATGCCGAAATTAAAAATAGAAATCGTCCTCTCTGTCGAAAGGACGATCGGGCATTATGATTTTCAACTCCGTTTTTAAACTCAAACGACTGATCGTAATTCTTTTCGTTTTTTCCTTAGGATCGTTCACACAAGCTCAAGAAAAGGAAGAATCCTCTCTTAATACGA
Organism: Leptospira mayottensis 200901116; assembly: GCF_000306675.2. NCBI lineage: Bacteria > Pseudomonadati > Spirochaetota > Leptospiria > Leptospirales > Leptospiraceae > Leptospira > Leptospira mayottensis. The sequence goes on along the minus strand of NZ_CP024871.1, from coordinate 248,354 downwards.
GAATGGTTCCTCTTTGGAAAGGAGAAGTAGAAGCGGTTTATAGTGGAAAAGGTAAAGTGAAAATTCGAATCCGAAAGGGTTCTATATTTTACGGAAAGGAAGAAGAGGAAATCAAAGCCATCCTTGAGAAAAAAAATCAATATACCGTCTTACAAAAAAATCCCGAAAAAGAAATCGGCTCCTTTCACATTCGTCAAATCTCTATTTCTTATCAAACTAATTTAGGAAAAAAGAAAGCCTCAGAAATCGAACTCTACGGTTCATTTACCGCAAATTTGGGGATGCCCGAACATCTTCTCACAGCCGGAACCTTCATCCAAGACTATAAACAAGAAATAATTTATGTAGAGCCTGGAGCGTTTTTCACAGAAGACAGAAGAAGAACTAGACCCGCCAAACAATTCAGACATCCGAAAGACGGAAAAGAAATGGTTTTCGTATCCGGAGGATACGAGCAAAACGGAGAGTTATTTTACGAGTCGATGGGATTTTTTCTTCACGGACAAGGAAACGAACCCTCGGAAGACAACTACAATCCGTTTTACTTTAAACCCGAACGAGGTAACCTTCAAGATATCTCCTCTTTTTATATTGATAAATACGAGGTTACAAATCAGGAATATTCAAAATTTCTAAAAGAAACGAATGCCCTTCCACCCCCTCATTGGAAAGGAGGAAAATACCCGACCGGAAAAGAACATCATCCTGTAAACGGAATTACATACAGAGAAGCAGAAGCATACGCGCGTTGGTCCGGGAAACGACTTCCAACCGAGATGGAATGGGAAAAAGCCGCCCGTGGAACCGGAATGACTTGGAAGATCAATCGAGACGAATCTTATTCTTTTTTTCCAAATACATTGGAATATCCGTTCGGAAACGATTTCGATTCTTCCTTATGCAATACTATTGAAAGCAAAAAAATGGATACGATTTCCGTTTACGAACTAGCAAAAAAATCAGCAAGTCCCTACGGAGCAATTGGAATGTGCGGGAACGTAGCCGAGTGGACGAGCTCCGACTATCTTCCGTATCAGGGACATTCACTCAAAAAAAACGCATTCGGAAAAATGCATAAAGTCATCCGAGGCGGATCATTTTCATCTACAAAAGAAGAATCCACAACGTATTTCAGGTCCTTCGGAGGAATTCCGAATTTAAAAACGGATCGCAGAGCCGGAATTCGACTCGTCTGGGATCTTCCTGGAAAATAAAAATAAAACCACAAATTAAGTAACTCTCGCTTTTTTCAAAAGTTTATCCAAAAGCGAAGGTGAAAATCGACTGATCCAATACGCTAACATCTCTCTGAATTGAGAAGGATACACATCTCTTTTTTTTGATTCGATCGCTTTTAAGATGATAGAAGCCACTTTCTTCGTAGACAATCCGTTTTTAATTCCTTCATCCATGATTCCGTAGGTGGATCCGTCACCAGATAAAGCCTTCACAGAAATGTCGGTTTTCACGTAACCCGGAGAGACCGTCATAACGTGCATTCCGCTTTCGGATGTTTCCAGCCGAATGCTATCCATAAACGCTTGTACCGCGTGTTTACTCGCCGCATAACCCGAACGATACTGAGTGGCAAATCGCCCTTGTAAAGAAGAAACCGCAATAAAATGACCCTGATTCTGTCTAAGTTCCGACTCCAAAAGTTTGAATAGATGAATCAAAGGATAGAAATTTATATTCATTAGACTTTCATAAACTTTAATATCCGTTTCTCTCGCAAGACCACGCATACTGATTCCAGCGCTATGAATCATCCCATCAATATGTCGAACTTTCTTTCTAAACTCTTCCGCAATTTTCTTGAGTTGAAAAGGATCTGAAACATCTCCGGGAAGAGAGATCACCTTGTCCGGAAATTGGACTTCGTTTTTTAATTCTTTTAATAACTCTTTCCTTCGGGCAACCGCGCCAACCACGGCTCCGTTTCGGTTCAGTTCTAAGACGAGAGCCTTTCCGATCCCAGAACTTGCACCGGTAACTAAAAACGATTTTTCTAAAAAAAATGAAGTCATCATAAAATCGGACTGAAAATACTAAAAGGTCACAAAAAAGCAAATGAAAATAAACGGAAAAATCTTTTAGCGAATCCGGTCTTATTAAAAGATGCTCCAGAAGAATCTGAAAAATGTTTTGTTTAAAAACGTTTTTTCGGAATAAGAGGTTTTAATGAATACGTTGCAGGAACTCAAAGAGCGAATTCGTTTTCGGAACACGGACTTTCAAAGAAATTATGAAAGCAGATACTATTGGTTTCCGGAAGAATCCCCTCCATTTTGCATCATCGAAGTCAATCAATACGACCCCTATCACGATATCACCTTGTATCTCGAAGTTGATCTAACCACGATGAAAATTGTAAAATCGGGAGTAGAAGAAAAAAGGGTTCCATACGAAACCTGTCCCGCTGCAATTAAAACATATGATTATTTGGTGGGAGAGGATATGTCTTATGTAAAACTTATGAATCGTTTTCCCACAGATAAAACGTTAGGCTGTCTTCATATCAATGAATTGATCCAAAATGCTGCTATGAATTTTCATTCCGCATATGCTTTTTATCTCAAAGAAAGAAATTTTCCGGCTCGATTAGACGAATATAAAATGTATGAGGGAGACCTTCCCGCTCAAGAAAGAAGAGAAATCGGAAGGCATTGGTGGATGAAAGACAGAGGAGTCAGAAATTCTTGTTATTCTTTTTCAGGACGTCACGAAAAACCAGAACTCAAGGATCAGGTGAAACATCTTGACAGTATCACGGCAATGATGGTAAAAGAATTTAAGAAGTCGAAGAAAGATGGCCCCTAAATTATTTTCGTAGTTCTCATTTTACAACCGATCTATACTTAGGTAGAGTTTTCATGAGCACGACTGATGATACTGTAGTTTCTAAAGTAAACATTGAATCCTGTTTTTACGGAAACTACAGCAAAGGTTCTTCTTGCTTCGGACAACCCAATGCCCGCTTAGCTCAGGGGTAGAGCATTTCCCTCGTAATGAAAAGGTCGCCGGTTCAATTCCGGCAGCGGGCTAATCCTAAATCTCTTGCCCTATCGCGTCTGCCATAAACTCTGTACATGTGTCTCATCTAATACTTATTCCGGTTTGTATTGCAGGAGGTTGGATACTCAAACGAGGAAAAATTTTTCCGGAAAATACGGGACTCGTGCTCGGAAATTTCGTAGTTTATATTTCTCTTCCTTCTCTCATTTTAGCCAGCGTCCCAACAATGAGACTGGAAACCTCTCTGATTTATTTGGCCTTGATGCCATGGATTCTCTTCGGACTTTCGTTGGTATTTTTTTATATAATCGAAAAATTCTTTCATTGGAATTCGGAAAC
>NZ_CP024871.1:210000-242500 GCF_000306675.2 Leptospira mayottensis 200901116 | reverse complement strand
AATCTCTGGCCGCCTCGGTATACACAGGATTGGTTCCCGAACGGGAACCACAAAAAACGCAAATCGCCAATTTGGTTAAATTCATAATCTCCCTTTTAGTTCGATTCTACGTAAAATTACGCAATCATCCTTTACATACACTTAAATTATAAATTTTTCTTAGGGTCTGGTAATTCTTTTACTCCAATATTCTCCAAAGAAAATTTTATTTCTTTTAAATCTACGGGTGGAATAGTTTTGTAAGTCCAATATCCAAGATAAATTTTTTGCATGTCTTCTGAATTAATGACGCCTTTAAATTCAATTTTTTCTTTATGTTGCTCAATTTCAATTTGTTGAAGGGTAAATATCCTTTCTTGAAAATAGATAAAACAATCCGAATCAAAAAATGTATATTTATTTTGATCAATTTTGAAATATGCATTTTGAGAAATTTTATCTGAATGATACGAGGTCGTTGTTGTAGCCAAGTGGAAATAAGATAAACCAGATAAAATACCATTCCGCCCAATACAGATTAACCACCGTGCTTTATTTCCACCAGCATACTGATGAAACACATATCCATCCCATCTATAAGTATGAGGTATCACTAACATTAGTGATTACTAAATTTTATTTTTTTAATTCTTTGTAAAGTAGAAATAGCTCTACTTCTTGAGGGAGATTTTCTAAAGATTCAAATTCATCAGCATAATCCATTGGTGAATCTGGACCGTTACGATAATAAGCCTTTTGCCAAGATTTAATATCATCATGTGATTTATTTGATATATCTTCAGCTTTTGAAGAGTCATTTACATGCTCATCTACAATTGAACGCATTAGGTCTACATCATCTTGATTGAAATAATCAAGATCAGCTTTTATAAGAGGTTCAATTAATTTCATTGAGTAAGTTTCGGTTTTTTTATCGATAACTTCAAAAGTGATAAATTTATTTTGTTCTTTGATTTCATTATAGATTTCAATTGGAACTGGACCTCTATCCATTGCTACATATTTTAGTCCAAGCGTAGGAATACCATATTTTTTGAGAGAAGTAAAATCTACATACGCAAGAAGTTTATATAAAAAAGTTTGTGATATTGGTCGTCCTGCTTTTTCTTTAAATTTTTCAGCGAGGAAGGCAATTGCGTTTTGAATTTTAATGTCCATTGAACCTCGGCTTATAATTCTGAATATATACTATATATTTGTTTAGTAATTATACTGTTACTATTCATATTGTGACAACAACTTTTTTAAACTTTTTCAAATCTCAAGACACTTTGATATAGGACCTTATCCAAAATTCCTGCCAAATTGTCTCTATTAGAAAATCTAAATGCCTCCTCACGACAATAAAGGTCCATATACTTTGGACTGATTTTATGGTAGATTCCGTCAGCGGAAACAAATTCTTTACTATGATCTACTGTAACGTGCTTTCGTTTAAGTTTATCTAATATTCAGTATCCTCTAAATTCATCGGTATAAATCTTACCTTTCTTTCTGCCTTTACGAGGTTTACCACCAACGTAAGCCTTCTATAAAATCGTTCTATTTCGTTGTTTTCACCAAAGAAAATTTGTAACATTTTTCTTTTTCTATGTCCGAGAAAAAATGTTTAAATTTCTTCGTCTTATGTAATTCTCACTTCTTAGGAACTATGGAAAAACAAATTGAAAAACTCCTTATTACGATACTTTTTTTTCTAATTCAAACGAACGTAATGGGACAAAACAATCCACCCCGATTCGATCCGGATATTTTAGAAAAAGAAGCCAACGAACTCGAAATTAAAGCTGGCAAAGCACAAGATCCCGTCACGAGACAACGCATGATTTTCGAAATTCAGAAAAAAAGAAAAGAAGCCTCCGAACTCAGAGATAAACTTCATGAACAGGAAATTTCCAAAACTCCAAAAGGTGCTACATTTGAAATCGCAATTTTATTGAACCAAACGAGTTGGATTCCGGAATCATTAGCAAGAAGACAAAACGTATCCACCAATGAAACAAACACTTTTCTTTATACAAATGGGCTTTACCAGAATATCAATGCGATCACGGGAAATGGAACCTACGACCCGCATATAATCAACAACACCGGAAGTTTTTATTCGAACCCGCAAGGAAACACGAAGACCGCTTACCCGATTCGATTGTTATTTTTAACCGAATCAAAAAAATACGGTGTGGAAGCAACATTTCTAGATTTTAGGATTCGTCCTTCTTATTCTTCCGTAAATGTCAATCCAACTTTAGGAAACTTAAATCAAACCTATAATTTGTACGGCCCGCAACTTAGAAGAACGGATATTCAATTGAATTTTCTTTACTTTTTTGAAACGGGATCCGGAACTAGAATCGGACCTTCCTTAGGAATCCGTAACCTGGACACGTATTCTAAAGAATACGGAAACTTACCCGGAGGATTAGGCTTCGGAACTATGGAAGAAAAAGCGGGCGGTTTAGGTCCTCAAATCGGATTTAGAATCGTTAAGAAACTGAACAATTTCTTTCAATTTCACGCAAGCGCAGATTATTTTAGAACATTAGGAAAATATCATCTAAAAACGAACGGAACCACAATCTATAACGGCACTCAAAACTTTCTAGTTATGGAAACTTCAGGATCAACGGGTGAAAACCTCGTCAAAAGAAGAGGTTATCAAATCGATGCCGGGCTTTCTTTTTTCAGAACAAACTGGCTCAAGTTTACATTCGGTTTCCAATATACAGAAATGAGATCCTTCGTAACTGGATACAACTACGACATCAACCTATTATTTCCCGACGTGATCAGTTCGACCGTACTAAACACAATTACAAAAACGGTGGATCTGACCACGACAAGACCTGCTCTTCAAAAGGAAGTGATCGATACATACTACGGATTTTATCTAGGAGTCTCTATTACTCTGTAAGGATGAAATCGACTTTTTGAAAAAAATTTAACCACGATACGAATGATTCCAACCCAATATTTATTCGTTCAAAGCTAAGCTTGTCGTCCAGTTTTCCCAAATCTCTTATAAGAACTTATTTAAAACCTATCTCGAAAACACTTTATCTTTATTTAAAACGCTGATTTTGACCATTCTCAGATATTTTTGAGAGAGCTTATAAAGCGAACAAGATTGTTTTCCTTTTACATGAGAGTGATTAAAAGATCTCTATAACGATATTTAGTTCCATCAATGAATATCGTACGCGAAATTGTCATACTCAACACCTTAAATCTTGAAAAATGCTGAGTATTGAAAAGAAAATCTTTTGAAAAAAATTACTTAATAGGAACCGAAGCAAGTTTTATCCAACCTACTTTTTCGATCAGAGCAAATCCACCAAAAAGAACGGTTGTATAAAACATGTCACCCAGAAGAGAATTTTGAAAAAAAGGAATCGCCATGATATAACACTGAGCGAGTCCATTCAGGTCATACGAATAGTAACCCGCCAGCCATACGTAAAAGTTTGTAACGATAAAGAAAACTACAGAACCGCCCAACGACCAAAATGCAATTCTAACGACGGAAGAAGACGCTCTTAACTGCCATCCCGCTACAACTAAAAGTAAGACCATTCCGTAAACCGGTAACATCTGATCATGCAATCCGATCAATAAATCGCTCATAAAAAGCGCACATATGGGAACCAACAGAGACAGCTTCTTAGAAACAAAATGGGCGCCCGCAAAAAGAGAAATCGCAAGAATTGGCGCAAAATTAGCCGGATGCGGAAAATAGCGACTCGCAACCGCAATCAGAATAAGCGAAAGAACAATAAGACTTTTTGAACGTATCATAAAGGGCCTATAAAGTATTTTTTTGAACTATACTTCAACTTTACGACTCCCGTCAATCCAATCCCGATTCCAAAACAATTGAAAAAGAGTGCAGATTCAGCTTGGAAATTAAAAGTTGGAACAAATCTCCCATTGTTTTTGGAGGGAACTCAGATGCAGGCAAAATCACTCGCAGAGGAAATTGGTAAACTTCAAGAAATCACAGTCACTCTCCGAGGAGAAAACGGATGTCCTTGGGATAAGGAGCAGAATCATCAAACTCTAATTCCTTATCTCATTGAAGAATCCCAAGAAGTCATCGAAGCAATCCTAAAAAACGACGATGAACTCCTCAAAGAAGAATTGGGCGATCTATTGTTTCAAGTTGTGTTTCATGCAAGGCTTGCTGAAGAAAGACATTCATTCAATTTAGAAGACATTGCGAAAAGTGTTTCCGACAAACTAATTTTCAGACATCCTCACGTTTTTAGGCCGGAAGAACTTACCCTTTCTTCTTCTCAGGAAGTTTTGGAAAATTGGGAGAAAATCAAGGATAAGGAAAAGAAGAAATCAAACGACTCATCTATTTTTTCGAACATTCCGGAGAATTTCTCTTCCCTTTTAAAAGCGGAAAAATATCAAAAGAAAGCTGCCAAAGTCGGATTTGATTGGGAGAACATTTCAGATGTGCAAGAAAAAGTTAGAGAAGAAATGGAAGAGTTCTTAATCGAATTTGGTCGTGTCAAAGCAGATGGAAGTAATCAGGTTCGCATCGAAGAAGAATTCGGAGATTTATTATTCAGTTTAGTAAATTTAGGAAGACATCTTGGAATTTCCTCCGAATCCGCACTCACAAGAACGAATGCAAAATTTAAGAAAAGATTCCAATACATAGAGCAAACCTTAAAAAACCGAGGCAAAACTCCGAAAGAATCCAACTTAAAAGAAATGGATCAGCTTTGGAATGAGGCAAAAGAATCAGAAACATGAACGGGTTAGATTCACTCGAAAAAAGAATTGAACAAACCGAAACTTTGATTTCTATCCTATCCAAAGAGTTTTTTTTGAAGTTAAAATCGGATTTAGAAGAATGGCCACGAACGTATGAATTTACGTATCTGGAAAAAAATTATAAAGCGATGTTTTCCGTTTTCGGTTCCTTTACTTTGAGCGAGCTTAAACAGACAGTTGACTTTTCTCCGATTTATTATCTCAGTTTATGCAATAATGTTTACCAACAGCTTGTTTGGACCAAACCGGACGGAGAAATCATGGACGACCCAAAACAAATCTTTGACGAATTGAGAAAATATATTCAAATTTTCGAAACTTCGATTTCAAAAATCGATTCAAGAGAAAAATAGGCTTGAAAGTACTCGTTTTAGATTCCGGCACGACCTTCAGAAAAATCATATCTTCTTTTTTTCCCACGGAAGACTTTCAGATCTTCGAAGCGGGTTCGGCAAAAGAAGGATTGGATCTTACGTTTCGGGAAAATTTCGATCTAATTACGATCGGAATGATTCTTCCAGACTCTGACGGATTTACGGTCTGTAAAACTATACGAAATAGTTTACGAGAAAATAAATATAACGCATGCAAAAATTCTAAAATATATCTCATTACTTCCGGAGATGTCGAATCAAACCGCACAAAATCCATGGAATTTGGATTTGATGGAATTTTTCCGAAGCCCTCTGGAATTGATGAATTGAAATTGGTAATTAAGGAAATTATTAAATTCTCTTACCAAAAGAATTCCATAGAACAACGAAAAGTCGGAAAAATCCTCATCGTAGACGACTCGGAACTCAACTTACTTCTTTTAGGAAAAATTCTGGAAAGGAACGGTTATTCCTTTCAGGCATTTACAGAAGGAAAAAAGGCGTACGAATATCTTCAATCTTCCGAAGAAAATATTTCTTACATTCTCACCGATTGGATCATGCCCGGCTTTTCAGGACAAGAACTCGTGGAAGCAATCCGCAAACAGGAAAAATTTGACACAATTCCGATCACGGTGATTACGGGACTTGAGGAAAATGTGGGCTTGAATATCTCAGTCTCTCAGAAAAACGTTTCCATTCTTCAAAAACCGTATTTTGAAAGAAAAATTTTAGAATACATTCGCAAAGTTTAATTTACGGTGAGAAATTGAATTTCCCGAACCACATCCGGATGACAGTCCGCTCTAAATTCTCCCGAAAAGGGTTTTAAACCAGAAAACCACTGTCCATTTTCATACTGCAGGTCGTTCCAATACAAAAACAAAGTCGTATCTCCGAATTGATTGCTCAATTGAATCTGTTGAATCTCGCCCGTCGGAGAAGGTTCCTTGAAAAAGATTTCCCCTGACATAGAAATTATCTGGATCTGATACGGCTCAGCTCGATAGGGAATTCCTTCCTTTCGTTTATTGGAAGATTTCAATTTCCAACCCGTAATTTTAATTTTGGAAATCTCATCGAGCTTTAGGGATTTTGAATATGTTATATTGTTTTTTTTGTGCTGAAACTTAAATTCAAACGGTGGATTTTTCCAAAAACCTTCCACATCTCGACCGTCGCAAAAAATCACTTTAACTTTTTTTTCTCCTCTTTCGTCCACTCCGGTTCCAGTTTGCTTTTCGGCTTCTCCCCTTTGATTTCTGGAATCTCCAACCGTCGGTTCCACGGGTAATGTCGGTTCTTTGGGAGCTTTTTGAGGACGAATGGAAACGTTTAAAAATAATAATAAGAATGTGAATGCAAACTTTGTAAGCGATATAAAGATGGACGTTGCAGAAATTCGGCGGTAAATCGAAGTTTCGAATTTCTTCATGGTCTGCGTTGTTCGGTTGGTAATTTTGTAATTCCCGACTTTGGGACATGGAAGCTTTTTTCCGGTCTTTGGTCGGGAATTTTCGGTCAAAACGATTAAAGCCTTTTCTGAATCGCTTCCATAAACTGAAAAGTATCCAAAGCCTTTGCGTTTGGATCTGTACAAAGAAGTGTTAAATCCTTTGTCATTTCCCCGCTTTCGATCGTGTCGATCACGGCCTTTTCGAGTTTATGACCAAAAGAAACTACATCCGGAGTTCCATCCAATTCTCCCCTTTTAATCAATGCTCCCGTCCAAGCAAAAATAGAAGCGACTGAGTTTGTGGAAGTAGTTTCGCCCTGCTGGTATTTACGGTAATGTCTGGTTACAGTTCCGTGAGCGGCTTCATATTCGAATTTTCCGTCCGGAGAAACAAGCACGGAAGTCATGAGTCCCAAAGATCCGAATCCGGATGCGACCATGTCACTCATCACGTCTCCGTCGTAGTTCATCAGAGCCCAGAGCATTCCGCCCTCGTTTTTCATAATCTGAGCAACCGCGTCATCTATGAGATAATACGAATATTCGATTCCGGCTTTTTTGAGATCTCCGGCTTTGGCTTTTGCAAGTTCGTCGAAAATCGCCCGAAATCTAGCATGATACTTTTTAGAAATGGTGTCTTTTGTCGCGAACCAAAGATCGATTTTTTCAGAAATCGCATAATTGAAACAAGCCTGAGCAAAACTAAGAATAGACTTATCCAAGTTATGCTGACCCATAATCACGCCCGCTCCGTCGAAATCGTGTATCAAGGCTCTTTGTTTTTCCTTTCCGTCTTTTCCGGTATAAACAAGTTCCACTTTTCCAGCTTCTGGAATATAAAGTTCGGTATCTTTATAAAGATCCCCGTAAGCGTGACGTCCAACCGTAATCGGTTTTTTCCAAGAACGAACGGCAGGAGGAATATTTTTTACTATAATCGGTTTACGGAAAACGGTTCCGTCCAAAATCGAACGAATCGTTCCATTCGGAGATTTCCATTCTTGTTTGAGGTTGTATTCCTTCACTCTATCTTGATTCGGAGTGATAGTCGCACATTTTACGCCCACTCCGTATTTTTGAATTGCGTGTGCGGAATCTACGGTGACCTTATCGTCGGTTTTATCCCTATACTCCACGCCTAAATCATAATAGTCCAGTTCGATATCGAGATAAGGATGAATGAACCTATCCTTGATCTCCTTCCAGATGATCCTGGTCATCTCGTCCCCGTCAAGCTCGACAAGCGGGGTTTTTACCTTAATCTTTGCCATTGAATTCTCCTTAAGATTTTGCGATGATATAATAATAGAATATTATTCTGTTCTAAAGCCCCAACTGTCATCGAGAAGGAAAATTAGGATTTTCCGTAATTCTCATAATCCCATTCCTGAGCCAAGCAAGATTCTGCATTTCAAAATAATTGATTGCAACTGGAAGTGAAACAATTCCTATCACGGAAAAATAACGATATTTCAAAGAATCCTTTACGCTAAGCGCTTGGATCGTTTTCTCAAGTTTGACGAGAATTTTTTTCCAACGAAAAAAAAGCGGTTTTAGTTCCGAATTACAACCTTCAAAAAAAAGTTCTTCCGCACTTTGAGTGATGATTTCCCTGAGACCGATTGGCAATGCAGGAGAGCCGAATTGATCTCGAAAACGGACCAAATCCTTTTCGATGTCTTCTTCGGATTGTCTTGAGATGGGAAGAATGGAACTAATTCCAACGGAAATCGGAAGGGAAACCCGAAGAAAAAAATCCCCTGCTACCATATCTTGCAAAAAGGAGCGGACCGATTTCCTTGATGTAATCGAAAAATCGAGCTGATTGGAACTAAAATTCTTGGTGGTTTGAATGATATATTGGGTCAGTTTGATTTTTTCTGTCCAAAATATTGCCAATAGATCGGATTCCATAGCTCTGAATGATACTATTTTGATTTTCGCTTTTTTAGCAAGATTTATTAAAAGGAAGTCTCTTTGATGCAAAAAGTTAAAATCCCTCAAAGAATATCCCTTCTGTTCAATTCCGAAAACAACGATTTTCCTTTTGAAAAAGAAAAACTTTAAATTCCGTAATCTTTGCTTGAACGTCGATCTTCTTCTACAGCAGTTTCTTTTTATTTTAACAAAATCAGGCCCTCTGAATTTTCCTCTCGGAACCGCTTTTAAAGAGGTAAAAAATGAAAGATACAATCGATCCAAATCGAGGAAAATGGATGAAGTTGATTTCAAGAAAAAATAACTTTCGAAAAATAGTCTCAACATTAAACGACTTCTACATTCCGAAAATTCCCTTTTCAAAGCTGGCCGAGGGTCAAAAGATGAGAATCAGACTTGCTCAAAAAAAAGTTAAAAAATTCGAAGTCTTTCTCAAAAAGGTAAGCGGCTATGAATTTATAATCTTCCTACAAATAGAAAATCAATTCGAATCCTGGATACACGTGGACGGCATTCAGGAAGAAAAGGACCGATTTTTAAAGGAAGGGAAAAACGATCATCCGATTTTCGAACACATTAGCATTTCCGATCTTTACGAAAATAACTGTGTTTTTGCAAACGCAGAAGAAACGAAAATTCTGAATCTGAAAGATTCTGCTTGATCAATTCTTTCCAAGTTTAAGGATTTTTGGAATGTTCCAACCAACTTCGGGAAAGGGTTCAAGTCCAGCTCTGTCTTTCTCTAAATTCAGGGTTCTTTCGTTTTTGATCCTTAGTTTCTTATGTGTTTTTCAAGATATTCTCAAAGCTGAAAGCGCCGCGCTTCTCAAAAAAACAGGACTCAAAAACTATTCTTTCCAACCCTATATGCAAGAAGGTTACTTTCAGGCTTGGAACTATTCCTATCAAGACGGTAAAATTTTTATCTATGCGACTTTTTTGGTAAGTAATTTAGGCCCGGGAACAAAAAACTGTGGAGTCAGTTTGGTCATTCATACGTTAGGAGAAGGAACTCAATTCATCACGAAAGAATTCTCCTCAAAAGATTTAATCGCAGAAAAGGGTAAATTTGATCTCAAAATAGAAAACAATCGTATGTCCCTCAATTCTGAAGGAATCGAAATTCAACAAGAAGTTGAAAATATTAAATTATTCTTATCTTTTAAATCCGACTTGAAACAGGGAATTTCCCTTTCCGGAGGAAAACATACGGTCGAAGAGCCGCATAAATTCGTTCAAGCTGATATTGCATATTCGTTTCAATCTGCTTGGGGTTATTTGATCCAAGACGGAAAAAAAAGGGAACTTCTCGGAACCGGAGGATTAGAACATCTTCTCACAAATTACGAAGTATATAAATACAGTCGGAGATGGGAATTATTCCGGTCGATGAACGGAAAAGAATTTCGCTTTTATATTGGAGGTTTTTTGGGAAACGATTCATTTCCTGAAGGTTATTTCAAAACAGTTGCACTTTTAAATTCAGAAGGGAAAACAATTTTTTTCGGAAAAGTCGGTAAGTTTGAAGTGTTAGAAACGGAAAAAGAACCTTTTTCAGGATACGATCTTCCTCTTCGGGAAAAAATTTATTTTGAAGACGGTTGTTCCGCCGAACTCATTCGTAAACAATCAGTAGGTAACATCAATGTTCTTTCCAACATTTCTTCCGTACTTCGATTTTTTATTCGTTTATTTTTTGCAAAACCGTATCAGGTCTATTCATTAGCGGATTTAAATCTTCAATGTCCTGGTAAAAATTTGCCTCCTGGTTCGCTTGAAACCTTTAATGGAATTCTTTCGTATTACTTGATCAATCCTTGAAATTCAATGGTCCCAAAGAAAAATTTGAAGTTGTTCTTTAAAATTTGGCTAAAAACATCTTCGTTTCAAAAGGATGAACTTCGATCATTTTTCCACAGACAAACTTTCTGTTACTCAGGGGTATAACAGAATACACTAATATTTACCGCAAAAGCCCATTTGAGTGCAAAATATTAGACATTCCGTTATGTAGTTATCAATAAAAGAATTTTTAATTAGGCGGACTTTTTTTCCTTCGAATTCCGATCAAAAGATTGAGATAATAAAGTCCCGTTAAAAAAAGCATCAACCAAGGAATTAGATTTCCGTACTGTGTATAAAATGTAGGTGGAGAATCAATTACGTCTATCGTTTCAGAAAGCGATTCCGCCGTCATCAATCCTGTTTTTTTATTTCCTACAAATCTCCCGAGATGGTCTATGTTTGCGGAAATTCCCGAATTCGTAGAACGCACCATCCATCTTCGAAGTTCGATCGAACGCAATCTTCCAAGTTCCATGTGTTGATCACTTTCGGTCGTTGTTCCATACCATTTATCGTTTGTAAGATTTACAATAAATTCCGGATTACCTGAGTTTCTAAATTCTCTTACAAACTCAGGAAGAATCACTTCGTAACAAATCAAAGGAAGAAACTTTCCAGACTCCTGAACTTCCGTTTTTGCCGACTCGTAATAAGAACGAACCGCCTCATGATTCAAATTTTCCGTATCATGCCAACCCAAATGCAATCCCTTCGGCGATTTTTCTTTATCAGTGGGAGTATAATAGCGAATTAGGTTATGGGTCGGGCCCGGTTCAAATCTTCCAGTTTGCTGACTGAGTTCATAGAGAAAATCGAAAGGCATATATTCTCCGAACATCAAAAGAAATTTCTTTTGATAAGAGTCTCTACGATCCCCATTCGGATCATATAATACATTATTATTATAATATCTTAAATTGCGAGTACTAGGGACCCCTTTAAATCCGGCGTCAATTTCGTTAAAAAATACATTGGCCTTGTATCGATTAGCAAGTAAAAACATCAAAGAATCAAATCGATCCCAATACATTCTTCGAACCTTCGTATTTACTTCCGTTTTGTGAGCCGAGAAAAATGGAACTCCCGCTTCGGGAAGAACAATAAGATCCGGTTTTTTTCCCATTTTTTTGACGCCTTCATCGGTCAGCTTTTCGATCCGAACCATAAGGGCTTCAATCGACTCTTTAACTTCCCTTCCATCCCTGAAACTCAATGGAGCATCCGGTTGAACGATCAACACACTTAAGGATTTAACGGGCTTTACATTCTCCCATTTCTTATAAAGGGCAAAGCCTGAAACGATAAAGCTCAAAAGTAAAAGAACGGGTAACGAGACGAAACGAAAATATTGTTTTCTTTTTTCCTTTGAATGAAGGATTTCCTTCCAATACCAAGGATTGGATTGAAAAAGAGTGTAAGAAACAACAAATACTAAGAAACTGATTCCATAAACTCCGGTGATCTCCACGTTCTGTGCGAGGATAATATTTCCGGCTGCAAGATTTCCCCAATACCAAGGAAATAACTGAGGTCCCACCAACTCGGATAAAAGTCCGCAAAAACCCGCGACCCAAACAGAATGACGACCGATTTTTCCCGAAAGAAAAGAAAAACTCATCATAAAAATCGGAAACTTTAAACTAAATAAAGCACCGGCAAACAGAAGAATAAGAACTGCAACCACATACGGAAAATTTCCGAAGGTGATCGACATGTGAACAATCCAATGAAAAGAGATCGTGTAAAAAACGATTCCAACGATAAGCCCTTGGTAAAATAATTTTTTATACTTTCCATGGTATTTCAAACTCAACCAGAAAAAACCGAAAGGCGCAATCCATACGAAATGAGTCAGAGAAACTGGAGCAAATGCTAAGAAAGAAAAAAAGCCGGTCCAAAAATAACAGAATATGTTGAACCAGATTGTTTTCTGGAACTTCTGAAAACGATTGTGTAAATTATCCATGAATAAAACGTTTATCTCCTCTTTGGAATGAGAAGTCAACAGAATTCATTGAGAATGGCCAGTTGATCCAATCCCAATCGAATGCAATCAATTTCGGAGAAGCGGGTTTGAAACTAACAAAATCTGAAATGAAAACGATTTGAAAGTAGTGTTACAATTCGATTGCCAGAAAGACCGTATCCTACAGTTTATCATTATGAGATCTTCGTATTTCAAGATCGTTGGAAAAACCCCTCTTCATGGAACAGTAATTCCACAGGGAAATAAAAATGAAGCCTTACCATTACTCGGTGCAGTTTGTATGGTTCCGGGAGCTGTTCGTATTAGCAACATTCCGGTTATCTCGGACGTACTTATGCTTATGGAAGTTCTTCGTCACCTAGGTATGGAAATCATCGAAGAAGAACCCGGAACTTATACTTTCAAACATGACGGTAATCTTAAGAATCAACTCCCCGAGGAGCTTTGTTCCCGCATTCGTGGCGCCGTCACTTTAGCGGGTCCGATCCTTGCAATTACGGGAAGAGTTTTCTTACCGAAGCCCGGAGGAGATAAAATAGGAAGAAGAAGATTAGATACTCACCTTCTCGCGTTACAAGCGCTAGGTGCCAATATAGAAGTTTTCCCGGACGGTTACGAAATCAAGGCCGACCAATTAAAGGGAGCGGATATTCTAATGGACGAGGCTTCCGTGACTGGGACGGAAAACGCAGTAATGGCAGCAGTCCTTGCAGAAGGAGTCACGATCCTTCGACACGCAGCGAGCGAACCTCATGTGCAAAGACTTTGTCATTTTTTAAACTCTGCGGGAGCAAAAATTTCCGGAATCGGTTCAAATATTCTTACAATCGAAGGAGTAACCTCTTTAAAACCTCCCGCAAAAGAACACAAAATAGGATCAGATTATCTTGAAGTCGGCTCGTTTATCAGTTTGGCCGCCGTCACGGGCGGAGAACTAATGATTCGAGATGTGGAACTAGAAGACATTCGTATGATTCGAATGGTTTATTCCCGGCTTGGAATAGAGGTACGCCCACATGAAAACGGAATCCTGGTACCTTCGGATCAGAAGATGGAAATCATCCCGGATTATCACGGAGCTACACCGAAGATAGACGATTCTCCCTGGCCGGGTTTCCCCGCGGATATGACCTCGGTTGCTCTTGTAACTGCAACTCAATGCAAAGGAACAGTTTTGATCCATGAGAAAATGTTTGAGTCAAGACTCTTCTTCGTAGATAATATTATCGCAATGGGAGCTCAAATCATTCTCTGCGATCCTCATAGAGCCCTTGTTATCGGACATTCTAGATTGTATGGACAAAAAGTGGCCAGCCCCGACATACGCGCCGGGATGGCGATGATCATTGCCGCTCTTTGTGCGGAAGGAACGAGTTACATCCATAACATAGGTCAGATCGATCGAGGTTTTGAAAACATAGACACACGTTTAAGAGCCTTAGGTGCAAGAATCGAAAGAGTAAATGCAGATTGAACCGAAAAGATTTTTTTAAAAAAGGTCTTGCGAAGATATTCGACTTCGCCCAGGAAAATGCGGCAGACCTCGTTTCCGGATTTCAAGAAATCGTTTCGAAAGAAACTTCCACTCACCAACCCGCTCCTAAAAAAACAAAGCCAAAAAATATCAAAAAAAAAACGGAGTTTCTTCTTCCCCAACAAATCAAACCAAATAGAAAAAGAAAGATTCGAAACGTCCAAACTCCCCCCGGTGCGTTATCTGAAATCGAATTCCTTAAAAAATGCACGGGCTGTGGAGATTGTATCTACGCTTGTCCCTACAGCGTTTTGTTTCCGGTCTTCGACGAGGCCACGGAAAAACATATTCCTCGAATGGATGTAAATCTCAACGCTTGTATGCTTTGCAAAGACTGGCCTTGTATCAACGCGTGTAAGGACGAAGCATTGATCCCCTTCGCATCGAACCCTAAATTCGGCCAAGCAAAAGGATTTTTCGACTTCTGCATTAACTTTAAAACTGGAGAATCCACTTGTTCCAATTGTAAGGACAGTTGTCCCGTGGAAGGAGTCGTCAACTTTAAAGGAAATAAACCTTCTTTCTCAAAAAACTGCACGGGTTGCGGTCAGTGCGTTAGTGCTTGCCCTACGTTTCCGAAAGCGATTCGAGTCGAACAACATATATAAAATAATTAGAATATTAAAATTTAAGAAATAATATAAAATATCTACAAACCCTTATTTTAGAACTCTGTTCATTTTCATTTGCACATTAGGTTTATTCGCTAGAATCGGACTCGAAGATTACCCTGTTCCCAGAACACGGAAAATTTCCGTAACCACCCAAAACGAAAGAAACTTCTCAAATACGACATTTAATAGAAAAGGAATCAGAAGTTTCGACAATTTATTCAGATTGGTTAAAAATTAAAAAAGAAAAAATCAGAGTCTGCCTTAAAAACCTCCGAAATGGGAGCCTCGACGAGAACTTAACAGTTATAAAATATGCCCGAAAGCTCGCAAACTACCAAAGGGACTTAATTTGTGGGAACTTCCATATTTTATTACGAACTTACTGAATCATTGTAACTGATTTCTTGAAAGGTTTTTTAAGACAGGCTTTTAATTTTCTTATATCGAATTCACATTCATTAATTTACGATAATGCGAAAATCATACTGAATTGACCACTTCTTACTCGGATTTTAAAAACTTACCTGTCTGAATAAAATTTAAAGAGGCTTCCTGTACTTCCATAGAATCCATTAGAAAAGTATGCGTTTTATCGACTAAAAGAAAGTCCTTCATATTTGCCAACTTACTCTTATCAACCGAGACCCTACCGTCGTCATCGCCTGGTATAATCATGGAAGAAATCGGATCTAACGTTGAGTTTCCCATGATTACACCATATTCAAAATTCGGAAGTCCAAGAGAAGTTACAAAACTCATTTTATTAGTTCCTAATTCTTTTAGCATTGGACCTAGTAAATAGTTAATGAGTGAGAATTGTGAAAGAAAATCCGCAACCTCACTGCCTCTATTGGGAGGAGCCAACATCACTACTTTTCCGAGATTTTTTAAATGGTGTTTTCCTAAAAAGTATCTAACTACCACTCCACCGGCCGAATGAGTAACAAAATGAATTTTATCATGATTACCACAATTCGATTGGATTACTGGTAAAACATAAATATCTGAAATTTCCGCAATCTGATTTACCCGAGAAATATAGTCAACATAATGAACTGAATAACCGTATTTTAAGAAATAATCCCCTATTTTCTTCAAATGAGACGATGATCTTAAAAATCCATGAATCAATACGACACATTCATTCGATTTATAATTACGTTCGGCGTTATTGTCCCTACTAAAAACGCTTATCGAGTAAAACAGGATCACTGCGTAAAAAACGATTCTCATACAATAGAATGACTTTATTAAAATACAATACAACGATTCAATCCATACTTAAAATCACCAAATCCCAGACAATAAGATAACTTAGATTTTAAGGCAATCCCCAGTTTCTAATTCAGAATTTTAGAAATTCCATTAATATTCACGAGTAAAATTAGATTTAATTTTTCGAATAAATTTCCGTAAAACTTACTAGAAGCACTCGATGCGTGAAATGGCATCAAAAATTAACAGGCAATTTTGCAAAGAGCAAAAATTACGTCCAATTCGGAATTGTCGGCCTTTTTGAAGAAGATTCCATATTCTAACTTTTGAAACGAGCTCATCAATAGTCTTATTTTTATGCGTTCGAGTTACAACATTCCCTACGTATTACAAATTATCTTAATATAATAAATTCTTAATTATTTGTTTTAAAAAGTCTTAATAACCTAAATTTTTCCGGATCTTTTCGGGGATATCTTCGAAGTGTTTATACTTATGTTTTTTACCGTCCGGAAAGATGACGTAATAAACTCCGTTTAGAATTTCCATATAATACTTACCAGCTTTTTTTTCTCCGGTAGCGCGGTGATCCATTTCTTTCACCATTCTTTGATAACGGGAAGGAAGAGTCTGCCAAGAACTGTAAACTTCGATTTCACCCCCTGTATTGACGGTATAAATTCCATTCTCATGCATAATCTTAATTCCATTGTAATCGAACACTTCCAAAACATTTGTTTTAGAATTTTTATTTTCTCCGGAATCAGAAATTCGATTGATAGAAGAATTCAAATCATCTTTAGGAAAAGAGTATGTTACGATCGAATTATGAGCGCTTTTTTCTTTCCTCCTCACAAAAAGAAGAAATAGATAAATAAAACCCGCAAATAAAAGGCTCAGTACAAAAAACCATTCCGCAGGTTTCATTTTATTTCCTCAATATCGAAACTCAATCGACTTACAAGTCGTCGGAGTGGCATCTGTGGAAACGGACGCCCAAGACTGACAACTTACCGCAAGGACCGCATTCACACAAAGATCGATTTCTTTTTTTCGAGAACGCCCCGGAACAAACGCGGTGAGTCTACGATTTGTATTACAAATTACGTCTTTCGATTCGTACACAGAGATTAATTTCGTATTCGCTTCTTCAAACGTATAAAAATCTTCATCCGTATTTTTCTGATAGCATCCAATACTCAGAAACAAAGATAAAACGAGAATTGTGAATCGGAATTTTTGTACTATATGTTTCATGCTTATTTTAATAAGTTTCGACAATAAATCAGATTTCATTTGGCAACTTTTCAGATATATGAGTTCAAAGCCTATCAACTCTTAACTGAGGTAGTCCGGGAGAACTCGCATTTTATCCAAGACCGAAGTATGATTTCTTTTATATTTTTAAAATAGATTGTAAAGTAACTTCGCGTTGTTTTTTCAAAGAGTTCGTTTTAAAACTCAAAAAAATATCTTGAATTCCTTCAAAAACACAGTAGCTGCATAACATCCGTCTTCAATGTAGTAATTTACGGATTTTAAAATATCCTCTCATCGCAAAAAAATTTTCAAATTCCCAAATCGCTCCTCCTCGTTTTTAAAGGAATCTTTTCGTTCACCGGAATCTGAACAGAACCGAAAATCGTTTCATATTCGAAACTTCCTCGAATCGAAAAATTGAGTTCCTTTCCCGACAACCCCGCCTGTAAAATCCCTAAAGCGATTTGTAGAAGATTACGATCCATTTTCTTTTCAAAAAGAGTCTCCACTTGAAGGTCCACCGTTTTCTTTTGTAGAACGGGAACGGTTATTTTCTCTTCGGATTGTACTTTCGCAAATATAGATTCCTTTTCGGCATCATCCAGAATGAAAAAAGAAAGATCAAACTTATGGAGAGTTACTTCGGTTTCGTTCGGATTTGTGACTTCAACTTTTGCTAGAAAAATGATTTTCGGGACCGGTGGAAAAGAAATCAATTCCGCCTTTAAAGTTTCTAAAGACAAAACTTGAAATCTGCATTTCTGAAGAGCCTTGTAATTATCCCTCAAAGCAGAACAGGAATAAAAAATCGAAATTCCGCATAAAAGAATCAATCCGATTCGAAGTCTAGAATATATATTTCTCAATTTCTCAATTGCCTTCCGTAAATAAAGTCTGAATCAAAACCTTTCCTTTGGTCATATTAGCAGAGTAATAATCGACCGCCTCGACCGCTTTTTCCAAAGGAAACCTTGCGGAGATATCGGTTTTCAATTCTTTTCTAGCCAAGGATTTTAACTGTCTTGAAAGTTTCCAGATTTTGTACGGAGTTTGTTGCGGAGCCCAACTGGAAAGCCAAAATCCTTCTAATTTCTTATCCTGGAATATCATTATTCCTGCATGTAATGGAATCTCTTTTTCCGAAAGCCCTCCATAGATAATCGCATGGCTTCCGTAAGGCATCGCTGACAAAACTCTGGACGTCAATTCCCCCGCAACTGCATCCAAACAGACTGTGGCATTCAGTTCTTTGGAAAGAATTCGGAGCTGCCTTTCGAAATTCGAAGTTTCCGAATTCAAAATATATTCCGCACCGACCGCTTTCAAAGTCTCCTCCTGCTCGGACTTTCGAACGATATTGATCACCTTTATACCTTTGCGAGCCGCAATCCCCACGATCATCTTTCCTAAAGCGCTCGCGGCGGCTGTTTGAACCAAAGCTTTAGCTCCTAAGTTTTGAGCTCGTTCTACTAATGCGATTGCCGTAATCGGATTCACATAAAGACAGGCTCCCTGCTCTAATGAAAGATTTTTTCCGATCGGAAGACAAGCGAAAGCATCCGTAATCATATATTCCGCATAAACTCCATCTCCTCTACCGGCAGTGCATGCTACATTCTTTCCTTTTAAATAAGAGGCGTAAAAACCACCGCCGGAAGCGACAACGTTTCCACTTCCTTCAAAGCCCGGAACAACCGGAAGTTTTTTTTTAATTCCGTAAAGCCCCCTCAAAAACATTAAGTCGGAAGGATTGATTGGAGCGGAATGTATACGAATCAATACCTCTCCTTTTTTCAACGGGCGAATCGCTTTGTCAACAATGGCTAACCTGTTCTTATTTTCGCCGTATTCTCTGAGTTCTAATGCTTTGTACGTTTTCGGGAGATTCATTGGTTTTCCTTTATGATTAAATGTTCTATTTTTTCCATTTGTTCAGATTGTATATAATATTTTAAGAATATATCTACGTCTTCTTCAGTCTTCAAAGAAAACCATATTCCTTCCGGATAACTCACCTGAACGGGACCCAGTTCGCATCGATCCAGACAACCGGCTCTCTGAATTCTCACTTTTCCTTTTATCGAAAGACCCTTCATTTTCTTCTTGAGGGAAGTCAATAACTGAACTGAACCGGAACGACCACAAGAAACCCTCTCTCCTTCAGCTCTCACATTCTCACATACAAAAACGTGTTTGGTATAAAAGTTCGGCATTAAGTAAGAACCTCGACTTTCATTTTCAGTAGAATCCAACGCCTGGCCGATTGCGCAACTCGTTTCCTGAGAAAGAACCGATCGAAAAGCAACATAAATAAAAAGCAAAGATTATCTTTAATCATAAAGCAGTATGATAATTTATCATTCTGAATGATTTTAATACGATTTGCTTCTTTAAAAAACCTATGGAACACAAATAAATGTCAGAACCTATCGCAAAAGTAACTTATAATACTGAACAACGACATTCTAAACTAAAGTAGAGAGTTTTTGAGATGAATTCTAGTATTTTTTAGATTTTAAAGGATTCCGTACTTTACACCAAGGTTTTTTCAAGAATTGTAGGATTTAAGTTCATACACTTTTTATCGGAGATTTGAAGAATGCAGAAAATTTTAATCCTACTAATCAGTATTCTTACCTTTTTATCCTCCTGTAAAAAAAACCTTCCCATAACGGAATCTGAAAAAGATATCTTACAGCAAATTCTCGTAGAAAACGAATCCATTCACAGTTTTTTAATGAAAGAGGAAGGTAAAATTCCTGACACGAGCAAATTGATTTCTCGTATAAAAGAACTCATTTCCTTAAACGGAGGACTTAAAAGTTCGGCCGAAAAGATGAAAAATTTTCTAGAAGATAAAGACACTAAAGACATTGAAAAGTTCTTTCAAGCCTATTCCTCCTTCTCTGAAAGCCTCGCAGATAGTCTAAAACTTGCAGGTGGAGCCGGAGTTTTTAATCGATTCTATTGCCCGATGGTAAATAAAACCTGGGTGAGCCATGGAACCAAAATTCAAAATCCATACGCTCCCGAAATGAGAGATTGCGGGGATTTAGTCCGGTAAAAGTGGAAGTTTGTCTGGATAAAGAAATTAAAATTTGCTGTAAAATTGGTACTTCTTTAGAAGAACCGTGCCTTGCTAATTGCAGGCAAAACTTATTACCCAACGAATGGAGTCGGGAAATTCGGGAATCCTGTATCGCGAGTGAAAAAATGCAAGCATTTGCCGAAGGAAAAATTGGAATCAACGTCGGCGCTTCTGCTTTTTTACAAGCTCATCCTCTCGTCTTGGAAAAATTTATTTCCAAAGGACCGGTTTATTTCGAAGTTCTAAGATATTTCCTCACACTCATCGAACCCCAAAAGATCAAAGAGACCATAGATTCATTTGGCAATAATCTACTTTATAAAATAATAATTTATGAATATGGAATATATAAACAAACCGAGGACGAAAGAAGAAGCCTCAGAAAAACCACTTCTTTTTTGGACTTAAAATCGAACGCGTATTGGAGTTCGCTATCTCCGAAAAGAATATGCAGCTTCATCTCATACTGTCTGAAAGAAGCAAAAGATCCGGAATTCGCTTCTCAATTTTTAACCTTTCTTCCTCCGGAAGCAGTTTCCGATCTAAGAAATCTCGCAAGACTGAACATAGAAGAAGAAAAAGAACTTTATCTTTCTCTCAAAGACGGAATCTACGAATTACCGATCCAGAGTCCGGGAATCTATCGACATATTCTGGAATTATTCGAGGACGACCCGGAAATTTTTTTGATCTTATCCACGATGGAAGAACTTGTTTTGAGGAAACAACAAATTATTGAATCCTCGCACGTAATTCTAGAAAAATACAAATCCGGCAAACTCAACCATCAATCCTTGTTCGGGGACTTATCCGCCTTAGAACCAGAAATTACAATGGAAATTTTGGGAATATTCGAAGAAAAAGGAATTTTAGGAAGATCCGAAAAAAATCTCATTAAGGAACTCCTTTCCAAACATAAAAACTTCAAAAGTCATACTCCTTGAACCGTTCTTTACACTTCAATCCATCCTTTCAAATAAGATACGCAGGTTCCCCGATACGAACTCCCAAATCTTCGCAAAAAAGCTTTTTTCCTCTGCTCAAAGTTTGATACGCTTTGAGTTGTTTTTTATCTATACTCTCTGACAAAAATGGAATAAGAGCACAATGAGCGGAACTAGTTACCGAATCTTCGTACAAACCCACAATCGGAATAAAAAGCGAGACAAAAATCGTAAGCACCGTTACCGACACAAGTAACAATGAGTGTTTAATTCACGAACACCTCCACCGAATATTCCAATTTTCGAAATTGATTTTCATTTTGATAAACCAACATACAATCCCTGGATTTAAAAATCTCCTTGGGAAGAATCGAAAACGAATTTAGAATCTCTTTCGGAGTTTCCACTTTTCAGCTTTCAACAAGGGAAATTCAAGTAGAGGATATTCTATTTTTTGAATACATTTAATTCTCTCGATAAAGATTAAAAGTTTAGTTTTTTGTCAATACAGAATGTAAAAATTCATCGGCGACCAGGAAACCGTTAAGTTTAATAAACGGCTCTTTCTTCCACTTGGTATTCTTTAAAAAGACTTTTCTGATTTCCTAATTCGCTCTGAAACTCCACGGGATATTGAGCCGTAAAACATGCATTGCAAAATCCGCCGCCTTTATGATCCATTACCGCACGGTTCATAGATTCAACCGAAAGATAAGCGATGCTATCCACCCTTAGATACTTTCTAATTTCTTCGATCGTGTGGGTCGCGGCGATTAGCTCGTTGTGTGTGGGAATATCGATTCCATAATAACAAGGTGAGATGGTAGGGGGAGCGGAAACTCTGAGATGGATTTCCTTAGCACCCGCGCCTCGGATCATCTTGATAATCTTTCGGCTCGTAGTTCCCCTCATAATGGAATCGTCCACTACGATAACTCTTTTTCCTTCGACTACGTTTCGAACCACGTTGTATTTGATCTTTGCTCCAAAATCCCGAATCTTCTGATCGGGTTCGATAAAAGTCCTACCGATGTAATGGGAACGAATCAAACCGGACTGATAAGAAATTCCGGATTCTTCCGCATAACCCAGGGCCGCAATGTTCGCAGAATCCGGAACCGGAATCACAACATCCGCTTCGACCGGCAATTCTCGGGCTAAAAATCTTCCTAAATTCTTCCGAACCTTATAAACAGATTCTCCGAAGATACTGGAATCGGGTCTTGCAAAATAAATATATTCAAAAATACAAAGACTTGGAGTCGCTTTCGGAAACGGGTAGTAAGAATTGACTCCGTTTTTATCAACTACAATCATTTCACCCGGCTCAACGTCTCTTTCATACTTTGTATCCGTGATATCGAAAGCGCAGGTTTCGGAAGCAAAAACGATAGACCCATCTTCTCGGCGACCCATCACCAACGGACGAAACCCATTCGGATCTCTCACTGCGATCAATTGGGTTTTCGTCAGAATCACAAGAGAATATGCACCTCTTACCTTTTTGAGAGCAAAAGAAAGTGCGGAAAGAAAGTCCGTTTCCCCGGAACGGGCCATCAGGTGAACGATCACTTCTGAATCAATCGTAGTCTGAAAGATACTTCCTTCCTTCTCAAGCTGGCTTCTGACTTCCCAGGAGTTAACCAAATTTCCGTTGTGAGCGAGAGAAACGGCTCCGAGATGAGATTCAACTCGAAGAGGTTGAGCATTTCTTAAAAAACTTGCTCCGGTAGTAGAATATCGATTATGCCCGATAGCAGAAGTACCCTGAAGTTCCTTGAGTTTGGCTTCCGTAAAAATACTGGCTACCAGCCCCATACCTGCGTATCGATAAAGATGTTCTCCGTCCGAGGAAACGATCCCGCTGGATTCCTGACCCCGATGTTGCATTGAGTAAAGACCTAAATATGTGAAATTAGAGGCTTCCGATGAATTAAATATACCAAAAATCGCACATTCATCTTTTGGTTTGTCATCCTGGGCTTGTCTTCTTACTCTGGATTTATCGGGAATTCGACTCATTCTCTGCCTTCTTAAGCTTAAAATCTCAGGTCGCGTTTTTCATGCAAATAAATTCCGATTACATAGTCGTAGATACAATTCGAAGCCTACAACTCGTTCTCATCACTCTGAGTCAGGCCGATTCCATCTCCATCGATACGGAGTCCTCCGGCTATTATACCTATTTCTCAAAGGTCTGTCTGATCCAAATTTCGGCTAAGGGAAAAAATTACATCATCGATCCTTTAAAATTACAAAATTTAGATGGTCTTGGAAACTTATTTGAAGATAAAAAAATTCTAAAAATATTCCATTCTGCCATTGATGATATCAAAGCGCTTAAAAAAGATTTCGGTTTTAAATTTCAGAACATCGCAGACACCGGATTCAGCTCCCGTCTTTTAGATCACGAACAATATTCTTTAACTTATCTTGTGGATTATTACCATAAGATCAAACTTTCTAAAAAGGAACAGAAGTCTAACTGGGAAAAGCGGCCTCTCGAAAAAAGCCAACTTCAATATGCCGCTTTGGATACGGTTTATTTGGAAACGATTTGGGAAAAGATGAAGGAAGAACTTACCAAGAGGAATCTTTACGAGGAAGCACTTTCCGAATTTGAAAAGATCGCATGCGAAGAACCGGGCTCTGAAGGAAATTCCATCTCCATGGACAAGTTCCCGGAGATTTTGGAATATAGCGCTGATGAAAGAAGATTTATCTATGATACTTTAGTCTTCAGGGACGATAAATCTAGAAAGTTGAATAAAGCCCCCTTTCGAGTATTCAACAACGAAAAGGTGATCCTTCTCGTAAAGTCGAGAAGAGATATAGCAAAGTTAACCGAAATTGTCGGTAAAAAAGATGCGGAAAGTTTGTTTCAGATTTATGCAAATCCAAGCGGGCCTCCGATTCAAAAATCTGAGCTTTTTAAAAAACCGGGTGAGAATTTGACGAACGAAGAAGGTGAACGTTTCAAACGTCTGAGAATTTGGAGAGAAACGATCATGTCTATCAGAAGAATGAGCCACCAGATGATGCCTTCAAACAAAATGATCGCGGAGTTAGCTCAAAGAAATCCGAAAACTCTAGACGAACTGAGAGAGATGAATCTTTTCTCAGAATGGAAAGTGATTCACTACGGTCCCTCTATTTTGGCCGCATTAGAAAATGTACCTTACGAATCGAATATCAAGGGACTTATTCCGATTAATAAAAAATTCGAATAAAAATATTCAACTCTTCAAATGCAGGTAAAAAATGAGATTTGATTTTCAATCGCTCAAAAATCGACTTGCAGTTCCTCAGAAAATTTTTACCGGAATTCCAACTCCGCCGATCGGAGAAGAAAAGTCCAAGGCTTCATCCGTTATTCTTCCTATTTATGAAAAGGAAAATTCGGCACAGGGCATTATTCTACAAAAAAGAAATTCCAATTTAAAAGCGCACCCTGGACAAATTTCCTTTCCCGGAGGAGCTTATTCCAAAACGGATAAAAATCTTTTGGGCACTGCTCTAAGAGAATGGGAAGAAGAAATGGGAGAATCCAGTTCTGTTCTGGAAGTTTTAGGAGAATATGACGGACTTTTTACTCATACCGGATTTCATATTTCTCCCTTCATTGCACGTTACAACGGGTCGTTTCTGTTCAACACAAATCCGGAAGAAGTAGAACGTTCTATCCTTTTGGATCTCAATCGCCTGGAAACGGCTCCGTTTTATTCCATTCGAATTCGGAGATCGGGGGCGAAAGAAATTGAAATTTATTACTTCGACCTCGAAGAAGAATTACTCTGGGGAGTCACTGGAAGAATCATAGTAAACCTTCTGAGAGACTACGCAAATTTTGAAAGGGAACCTATCTTAACGGAACCGAATTTAAGTAGCCCTCCTTTTTTCGATCCCGCTCGTAAATTTTTTCGAAAAAATTAAAAAGACATTTTTTTCTTCATTTAGTTTGCCGTCTGAAAATTGTGGATAAAACGACATGTTGTTTTAACTTGAATCCTTTCCGGAAAATCCCGATTAGGATCCCGTCGATTACATATAACACGAACGTCTTAAAGTTTTAATTTCAAAGACAAAAAACATATCTTACGAATCGAGAAATCATACTACGAATTGTTCGAATCTGCCGATAGTTTTATAAGACATAAGAATCGATTCTGAAAACTATAGCTTTACGGTTTTATCGTTTGAATTGACATTTGATCCTTAAAACGTGCCGTAATTTTTAAAGGAGGTAAAAATTTATGAAGATGATTAAAAACCTGTTTCAATCCGAAATTCGGAATTCTTTTTTAAAAGAAAGTTTTCAAGAAGAAGAATGGTATCAATCTTTGATCAATCGCCCAGGCATAGAAGAAAGAATTCCCTACTTCAAAACCAAAGCGGAACATAGAAAAATAACAGCGATTGTAAGATGAATCCAGAAGAAAAGGCAAAATTACTAGAAACGCTGGACTTGATTTTGAAACATCTTCAAAATCAAAGTTCCAACTCCGGATCCGACTATAAAGTGGTTCTTTACTTAGTTCCTATCTTTGGAATTGTATTCGGTTGCGCGTTACTATTTTTTGTTTTTTATTGGTGGTACAGACAACGAATTGAGATCATCAAAGCCGGACTTTATAAAAAAGAAACTTTTGATCTGAGAACTTATTCTTTCTTTTTAGGATTGATTTTCACTTTCGTTGGAATCGCACTTTCCATCGGATTCATTTCCGTATTAGGACAATCTCTCGCTATGTTAGGCGGACTTGTTCCGCTCGGAACTGGTCTGGGATTACTCTGTTATTATAAATTCTCCCGATGAGGGAAAACATTCCAATTGTATGCAACCAGGAAGACTGGGACTGCATTCAAAAAGTTTTACACGGCGATTTTAATTCCTTTGAAATACTGATGAACCGGTATCAAGGATTGATTTACTCTCAAGCGATCAAAGCTTTTCGCAACGAAACCGAAGCTGAAGATTTTACTCAAGACATTTTCTTAAAAGCCTTTGAAAGTCTATCTACGTTTCAAGGTAGATCCCAATTTTCCACTTGGTTGTTCGTAATCGCAAGAAACGACATCATCCGAAGATACCGTAAGGAACATCCGGAAATAT
The DNA here is from genome assembly GCF_000306675.2 of Leptospira mayottensis 200901116. Lineage (NCBI taxonomy): Bacteria > Pseudomonadati > Spirochaetota > Leptospiria > Leptospirales > Leptospiraceae > Leptospira > Leptospira mayottensis. Next base: position 216,350 of record NZ_CP024871.1, on the reverse strand, counting down.
CAGGGTTAGATACACTTTTACTCGTAGAAAGCGAAACAGAAAAGAAAAACGAAATCTCATCCGAGCAGGAAACAAAACTTCTGAAACAAGAAATCTCCGAAAAAATCAGAAGTCTCGTGGAAAGTCTACCGGAACTCTATCGTAAGCCGATCATGCTTCACTATTTCGAGAATATGTCTTATAAAGAAATTTCCAAAAAATTAAACTTGAAAATGAACACTTTAAAGAGTTATATTTTTAGGGGTAAGGAAATCATGAGAGATTGGTTAAACAAAGAAGAGAATGAAAAACAAGAATAATTCTGCAGAAATAGATCCCGTCCCAACTGAACTCGAAGAGAAACTGCATTTTTTCGAAGAACCCCTAAATTCTTCGGAAAATACTACGACCGTCCCCCCGGACTTAAAGCGAAGGGTGATGTTGCATATCGTTCCCGTACGTCACATTAAAATTATCTTATCCGGTTTATTTTTCCTGGGATTTTCACCCTTATCCGTTTTGTTTTTTTTGGATTTTGGATTTTTGGTCGAGACCAATCTCCTTCCTTTCATTTTAGTCACGAGCAGTATTCTCTTTTGTGTTTTCTCTATTTTAGCAGGAATCTATCTTGTCCATTATAGAAATCCATACACCAAAGAATGGAAAAACAAATTAGGCTTTTTTGAATGAATTCAACTATTTTAAAAATTTCTCTCTTTTCCCTTTTAATTTTCTCCATCCTGACAACGACAAACAATACGTTTGCAGATAAAAACTCTCTTTCCAGTAACGGAGAACCAAAACCGATTATGGGAGCGAAAGAGTATCTTAATTCCGATTTAGATCAGATTTTTCCCATCCTCCAAAAGATGAAAAAAGAAGAAGCAGCAATTCTAATCACTCAAATTCGGGAAGAATCTAGAAAAGAGTGGCCTAAAACGGACAAATTTTATTTTTTAATTTCTCACTTGGAAAGCATCAAAGCAATTGAAGAAGAACATAAAAGATTGAAAAGTCTGAACGAAGTTTATTTCATAGGAACTCTATTACTTTCTGGTTTCCTCGTTTTTTCAATTTTCCGCCAAAGAACACTAATACGAAAGATCAACGCACAATTGAGTGAAAAAGAGTAATTTTTATTTTCTTTCAGTCATATGGATTCAATGAGGAGCGATAGAGAAAATCGAATTTCTGTTGTTTGTAATTTTTTCGTATTCTAATTGTAACGAATTTCTGGAATATTAAGATCACAGACTTTGCTCGGTCGAAATAGAAGAAATCTCATGGTTTCTGATTTTCTAAAAAAGGAAAGTCGGTTTGTAAAATAATAACGATAGGCCGGCAAAAAAGAATAGGACTTCATGAAAAACCAATCAGGGAACCCAGGGCAAAAAGTCCTCGTCGTAGATGATGAAGAAGACATCGCCGAACTGATCCGATTTCACCTCGAAGAAAACGGCTACCAAGTAGATACGTGTCAGAACGGATTAGAAGTACTTCCAAAATTGGAAAAGAATACTCCGGATCTAGTTATTTTAGATCTTATGCTTCCGGGAATAGGAGGTATGGATCTTTGTAAAAAAATCAAAGAAAAATATTCCATGCCGATCATTATGGTCACCGCTAAATCCGGTGAAACCGAAGCAGTTCTCGGACTTGAACTCGGCGCAGACGATTATGTTCGCAAACCTTTCAGTACCAGGGAGTTGATTGCAAGAGTACGTTCTGTTTTAAGAAGAACGAAAGAAGGCGAGGAAGAAGAGCAATTCGAAGGAAATATCACTATCGGAAACATCTTTCTTAATCTGAAAGCACATAAAGCATTTATCAATAACTCCGAAGTCGATTTAACGTTAATCGAATATAAAATTCTGAATCTTTTCATGACCAATCCCGGAGTAGCTTTTACAAGGGACAAATTATTAGATCGGGTTTGGGGAAAAGATATTTACGTCACCGATAGAGCCGTCGACGTAAATATTAAAAGATTACGCGATAAACTCGGAGACGAAAAGGAAAGACTCGAAACGATACGCGGAATCGGCTATAGATTCAATGAGGCGTAGCTTATTTTCAAAACTTCTTCTCAGTAACTGGTTACTTTTGCTAGTCCTTCTCGTTGTTGCCGGAATCGTTCTTTTTGCGGAAAAGTTTGTTCATTCCGATTTTAAAATTCTTCTGTTTTCGTTTTATGTTCTTTTCGCGATGTTCGGAACATTCTACATGTCATATTCGATCGCCAAAAGTGTAGCGGAACCTTTGGATAGAATCGAAAAAAAGACAGGAGAGATTAATGCAGGCGACTTTGGATCCGAATTGGCTCTATCGGACATTCGAGAACTCGCAGACCTCGCTTCTTCCATCAACTTAATGTCTACAAGACTTAAAAGCCAGTTTGTGGATCTCACGATCGAAAAAGAAAAATTCGACTCCGTTTTACAAAACCTAAAGGAAGGAGTTTTTGCGATCGACCCCGAAAGTGCTTCTATTCTTTTTCAAAACAAAAGTATCCCAGGATCCCTCATCGAACCGAATTCCAGATCCAGAAAAGTCGCAGACGCAACTCGAGATCCGAGGCTCTTGGAGTTTGTATCGAACCACCTCAGAGGATCGGGCGATTCCAAAATGGAACTGGACCTTGGACAAAATTTTTACACAATCAAAATGTATCCTCTGAAAACAAATGGTAAAACTCTCATGTATATTGGAGTAATCAGAAATATTACCGAAGAAAAACAGTCCCATATCATAAGAGAACAATTTGTTCAGAATGCTTCCCACGAACTAAAAACACCGATTACGTCCATTAAGGGATACACTGAAACGTTACTCGATCGTTTACGTCTTTCTCCCGAAAGCCACGAGAAAAGATTTTTAGACGCAATTTCAAGAAATACAGATCGTATGGTTCGTATTGTGGAAGATATGCTCACGATTACTCGGATCGAAAACCAGACCAAGATCTCCGGAGAAGAGGAATTTTCCTTAAAGTCTCTTGTGGAGAATTTAAGTTATACAGTCGAAGGAGTTGCGTCTCCTAAGGGACAGAAGTTTCTAGTGGAGATGCCGGAGCCTCTAATGATCGCAGCCGATTGGGTCCTTTTGGAGCACATGCTTTTGAATTTAATTTCGAATGCTTCCGCTTATTCCCCCGAAGGTAAAACAATTACTCTGAAAATTTTCCCTTTCGAATCAGATCAGGTCCAGTTTCAAGTGATCGATCAAGGAATTGGAATTCAAGACGAGGATAAAAGTAGAATTTTCGAAAGATTTTTCCGAGTTGATAAGAACCGTTCCAGAAAAGAAGGAGGAACCGGCTTAGGTCTCTCCATCGTAAAACATATCGTTCGTCTTCACCACGGCTCCGTAAAAGTTTTCGACAATCCAGAAGGCGGAACTATTTTTGCGGTTACGATTCCCATTCGCTATCAGGCCGAAACGTTCTGAATTCTTCTTTTCGGCAGAGATAATTTCCCAAAGATAGATCCAACTAACACGTTGAGGGATCTCATGACAATGCCCAAAGGCTTTTCATCTTTCGGAATCAATATAGGAATTAAAGACAATACGAAAGATTTCGGCGTTATTTACTCCGATATACCTTGCAAAGCGGCGACCATGTTTACAAAGAACAACTATCCTGGTGCTCCAGTGATCGTCGGAAAAGAGCACGCTCAATCCGGAGTCCTTCAAGCGGTCGTCATTAATTCCAAAAACTCCAACGTTGCGACGGGAGAAAAAGGAATTCAAAACTCCAGAGAAATCTGCAAAACAATCGGAGAATCTCTCGGCATCGACGAAAAGTTAGTTCTCCCTTCCTCCACCGGAGTGATCGGAATTCCCCTAAAAATGGAAATCATTCTTCCCGCTTGCAAAAAAGCGAAATCTCTTCTAAAACCGGGAAACCTGGAAGAAGTCGCAGAAGCAATCATGACTACAGATAAGAGAAAAAAGATTTCTTTCCGAAAAATTAAAACCAAATCGGGAGAAGGCACAATCTACGGAATCGCAAAAGGTGCGGGAATGATTGAACCGAATATGGCGACAATGCTCTGCTACATTCTTTCCGATGTTTCTCTTCCAAAAGGAACCGATCTCTATTCAGTTTTAAAATCATCAGTTGATCAAAGTTTCAATTGTTTGACCATCGATTCGGACACTTCCACTTCGGATACAGTCGCGTTACTCTGCAACGGTTTGTCCGGTGAAAGTTCGATGGAAGATTTTTCCCAAGCTCTTACCGAAATCTGCATCGATCTTACAAAACTCATTGCAATCGATGGGGAAGGTGCAACTAAATTAATTGAACTCACAATTAAAGGCGCGAAAAATGAAATCCAAGCAAGAAAAATCGGCAAGTCCATCCTCAATTCTCCCCTAGTAAAAACAGCGATTTATGGTGGAGATCCGAACTGGGGAAGATTAGTGATGGCTGTGGGCAAGGTTTTCGAGGAACCCATTCCGTTCGAAAACCTCCAAATTTATTTCGGGGCCCTCCCCGTCAAAGAAGCAAGTCCAGAAACCTTAAAAAAGCTTTCCGAATATTTAAAAAATAATACTGAAATTTCTTTAAATGTAATGTTGAATATTGGGACGGTTTCCATGAAATTTTGGGGCTGCGATTTTTCGGAAGAATATATAAAAGAAAATGCTTACTACACTACCTGAAAGTAAAAATACTCAACGAGGATTTAAGGAAACGTTTCGTTCTTTTGTAACGGATTATTATCTCATTTCCGGAATCATCAACCTATTTGCAAAGGGAACCTCTGTTCTCATCGCGTTAGGATCTTATTTCTTTATCCTCTCCGTATTTCCCACGGCAATCGAATACTACATGGAAGTAAGTTTACTTTCTACTTTGATCTTTGCTGTTTTTATCATTTTTCCTCTCCAGGAAAAACTCAGCGGCAAACTTAAGTCCATTCTGATTTCCGAATATTTAAGCGACGATCCCCGTTCTTCTCGATTAGCCTATCGCAAATTCGACCACGAAGGTTTAATCAAAAACGTTTTTCCCGATCTTGTCCGATTGACCGAAAGTAATTACGGTAAACTGGCATTACTCAACAACGATTTGAAAACGTTCGAACTCTATATGTACGCAAAAAAGAAACAAAGAAAGGTAATTACTCACGATGGGATTAATCCCGAAGCAAAGCTTTTAAAATACATTTTGAATAAGAAAAACGGCTCAATCATTGGAGAACCGGATCAGAATCACGAGATCAACGAAGACTTCGTGAGTCTTAGAGCTAATTTCATCTTACCTTTCGTTTATAGAGAAACTCTCTTCGGCTTTCTCGCCGTATCCAATATTCCTAAGGATTCGGTCAGACAGGATCTGAGTTTTCTTTCCGGAAAATGCGGGATCGCTGTCCATAATCATATTCTATCCTCCCAAGTTGCGGAAAATAAAAAATACAGAAAGGAATTGGAAACCGCAGGTAAAATTCGAAAATTCCTGGAAGCGGCTGCAGAACCTCCTATGATCGGCAATATCCGCATAGAAATTCTTTCCAGAGAGCCAGGAGAACTCGTGGAATTTCTCAATTCGGAGAGTGACGAGACCTACTTTGTCATTTTAAAACTGGGGATCACAAATCAAGTCTCCGTATTAGTTCTTTGTTATATACTGGGAATATTATATTCTGCAAGAACTTCCAGATCTGTTCAAAATTTGAGCTATGTTAAGAATCTCGTAGAATTTTACCTCAAAGAAATATCTTGGAATGAAGAACACGATCTTCTCGTCGGAGTCATTCGAAAAAACGAGAACACAATTTCTTTAAAAACTTCAGGAAAAAATTTCAAGGTTCATAGAAACTCCAATTTCGGCAAAAACCTTCTTTCAACAGGATGGGAAGTAGAAGAAAATATCGAAAATGATCCTCTGGTTATTACTTGGAAAAACCGTACTATGATTTCGATTCACGATCTGAGGTTTCCGTAGTGAGAAACATACTTTTATTATTTATCTCTCTGATTTTACTCAGTATCGTTCTCCTCGTCGGTGTTTTACAAACTTCTTCCGAAACGTTAAAACCTCCCTTTTATTATTATCCGAACGGAATAATCATTCAAAGTAACGAAGAGTTTCCGAATATTCTCGGAAAGAAAGTCGATCTTTTGGAATTGGAAATCGCTGTAAAGATGGCCGAGTCCGGAAAATCTTACGAAAACGGAATACACGTTTACGGTAAGGGTGTAAGTGAAACGATTCCGGTTATTTTAGCCCCAAAATCGTATTATTCTGTCATCCAAGAATTTACGAGAGATATTCTTATCTCTTTACTATATCTTTCCGTAGCAATTTGGTTTTTCTTTTATACGAGAGATCTCTATATGCTTTTGTTATTCGGATCTTTATC
>NZ_CP024871.1:205000-207500 GCF_000306675.2 Leptospira mayottensis 200901116 | reverse complement strand
TCTTTGAAAAACGATTGTATAAGGTAAACTTATGATAATAGAATCCTTCTTTGTTTGAATTGATCGGATAAGGTATAAAATATTCCGCTCCAATCAACAACGAATCAGGTTTTACAACCACCATCCTTGTCCAAGTAGCAAGATTAATCGGATAATTTTCCTCTAAGAAAGATTTCTTATACTTACTTTCCCATATGGAAAGAATTTTTTTACGAATATCATTCGCTTGTTTGTATCTCTGAAGTCCGTTTAAAGAAATTTCCAGAAGAGATAAAAGAGAGATTGTCTCATTTTTACCACGCTTAGAAAGTTCAAGCTGAACCAATTTTTTGGAAGAATGAAAATCTTGACTATAAATCTCTTGCCAAATTTTTTCTTGTACTTGTACGCCTTCGGTGCTTTCGGATAAAAGAGACAAAGGAAGTGTAATCCATAAAGAAGACGCACAAATCAAAGCCAATAAAAACGCTGAATGATTCATGTAATGTTTGATAGAGCGTATAATATCTTCTAAAACAGCCATTTTTAGTGTATTTTAATAGTCGTAATTCATAAAGAGATTCTTTTATCTATCAAAAATGTCAAGCTACAAGGTTTTAACTCATCTTAGCTTTATCGAAACGAGATAAAACAAGCTTTTATATAAAAGCTTGTCTTTCCGCGTTGTGATACCAAGAAAATCCTTTTTCGTCCCACATCCGGTTAAAAGATTGAATTCCATCTTTTTGTGCGTATTCTTTTTCTTCTTCAGATACAGGTAATAAAGTTAAAAATCGAACTTGTTTTCCATTTTCAGAGACGAATCCCGAAAGATCCGGCGCATTCAATAAAGAAGTAAAACTTTTGAAATCTCGAAAGAGAATGGAAGTAAAATTCATATAAAGAGCTTCAGGATCCTTTCTCGACATAGTGATTGTATGCCCATGACCAAACCACTTTGCCATATTCCAAGGAAAACGAATCAATTCACCGATCAAATGAGGAACCCAGGATTCGGACCTTTCCAATCCTTCCGAGCCGATTTTAACGGCGAGAATCAGCTCGATTCTTGCATAGTCCTCATAATCTTTATGAAAGAGTTCGACCGTAGGCATGTTCTGCGCGCTCATTCCGATCGTAGAATAGATTAAAATTTCGGGAAACTTTTCCGATTGAAAACGGGCAATTCCGAGTTGCGGATACTTTCCTCCATCCGCAGACCAATACTTATTGTGTTTACCGAATTTGGATTCTAAAAATGAAAGCCTCTTCTCTTGAATTTCTTTCCAGGTTCCTTGTTTAGAACGTGCTTCCCAAAAATCTCGAGACGCCCGCACTCGATCGGGAATAATTCCAAAATCAGTGTTGCCCAAAGGATACGCCGTAAGTGCTTCTATCTTCGCATGAAACGAGTATCCATGGAAACCTTTGGTACCTGACCAAGAAGGAAGAAACGCAATTAAAGTTTCTTTGTAAAAAAGAGCGACCCCATCTCCTTCTTCTGTCCAGATAAAATAAAGTTCCTTCTCTTCTAAAGCGGGATGAGGCTTCGGCTCGTTTACTTCAGAATAAAGAAGAAGTGGTGCCAAGCCATTCGAAAGATCTTCCACACTTCTTTTATCAGGAGCTTCCACTCGATTACAAACCCATACAGATTTGATTCCGAATTCCGGATTCTGCTCCCCTTGAAGATAAAGATAAACGGTTCTTCCGTCATCCTCCAAATACGCGGTAAATGTTCCGTACGGATTAGCTTCTTGATAAATTACTTTAGGTTCGGTAAAATGAGTCATTGAATGGGAATTTCCACAATCTTTTGCCTAAATTTTTCGAGAAGTAATCGAATTGCTTGTTCAGATCTATATCCGTTTAAGATATCCGGAAAATAAAAAGAAGCATTAAGAAGACCGGTAAGTTCGATCTCGTTCCAAGATTCAAAAGAATCTAAAACTAAAACTACTTCTTCCGAAATAGGTTCGTGTTTTTTTTGGCAAAGAATAAAAGTCTCGATAGCTCGAGTAGGAGTCATTGGTTTTTTGTGCATATTTTTCTCTGTCTTTAGACAAAGTTCCATTGGAATGAGAATGTTTCAACTCTCTAAAAAATGGAATCAACACAAGAAAGCGGGGAAAAGGAAGTGAAAAAAATAAAAAGCCGGGAGTGTAAAAACGTTAATTACTTTCCCGGCTTCAAAATAATTCAAAAACTAACGATGGACATAGTGTTTCAAAGCGCGAATCGGAACTTTTTCTCGAGAAACCCTGGTTTTATACTGCTCAAACAAAATTAAGAATAGTATAGTGATCAGAAATAAGTTTTCCATACTTACAGTTGACTACAATTCTCACAAAAAATCGAATCATTTTGGAAATTTTTTTACCAAAGTTTTTATGAAACGTTTTAATTTTTTGGAAAAAAATTGACTAAATTAAAAATCAAACGATTTAAAGAAGGTTGTATTTATCAGCCTTTTAAAGCGTCTTTTGCGGCGGCTTTGATAGAATTCTTGAGTTTCATCCGA
>NZ_CP024871.1:170000-202500 GCF_000306675.2 Leptospira mayottensis 200901116 | reverse complement strand
GATTCAAATTTCCATTAATTTCCGTGAATACATAAGTGCCAGTCTGTAAGAAAAAGTTATAAATATATCTGTTTATAGAATTCAAATTTAAAATTTGTTCCAAAATCTTAAAAGAAATCGACTCAGCCATTCAAAAAGTTTATAATAAAACATAGGAATTCCCACAGATTATATCCCTCGCCTTTGATGTTTTACGGACGCTACAATACCTAAAACGTGGGAGTTCCACATTCTAAAATTTTGAGACAGATTTTTAATGAACAAATCTGTTTTTGGTATTCAATAAATTCTATTTAGAAAATTCTAAATCGGATTCTTAAAGTGAATTTTCAAAGATTTCAACAAATCTAGAAATTGTTTTTCATTGTAGACCACAATTCCAAGTTCATTCGCTTTTTCTAACTTAGATCCAGCACCCGGGCCAGCCAAAAGATGAGTAGTTTTGGAACTTACAGCGCTCACTTTCCTTCCTCCATAATAGACAACCAAGTCCATTGCTTTGTCTCTAGGTTGAAAATTTTCGAAAGAACCTGTAACACACCAAGACTGTCCTGCAAACGGCTGTTGATCGGCGACTTTTATTGGATCGGCTTTTAATTTAAGTCCTGCATTTTTAAGACGATCAATCAGTTTTAAGATCCGTTTATCGGAAAAATTCTCCTCAAACGCTCGAATCGTGGAAGGTCCGATACCCGGAATCTCCAAAAGAGATTCGATTCTTTTTTTATCCTTGGCTATAGAAAGAATCTCATCTATAGAATCAATTCCGTGCTCAATCAATAATTCCGTTACTTTGTGGCCGAGTTCCGGAAGCCCGATCGAAGGAAGTAAAAAACGGAAATCCTTTTGTTTGGAATGCTCAATCCCGTTGAAAATGATGGCGAGACTTTTCTCTCCAAAACCTTCTTCCTCCATCAATTTCTCTTTCTGATCTTTCAGATCATACAAGTCAGCGATGGATCCGATATAACCGTGATCGTATAAGAACTCAATCTGTTTATCACCAAGCCCTTCAATATCCATCTGCTTTCTTTGACAATAAAAGATGATCCCGTTTTTCACTCGATCAGGACAATCCGGGTTCGGACAAAACAGATCGACTAAATTTTCTTTTTTGATCGTTTTTGTTTTACAAGAAGGACAACGATCCGGAATCTTAAAAACGTCTTTGCCGGGAGTAACCACCTCTTCCACAGCGGGAATGATTTCTCCACGTTTTGCAACTCTTACGATTGCTCCGATCCCCACCCCGAGTTCATCTATATAATCTTGATTGTGAAGAGTCGCAAACGTAACCGTCGTCCCCGCAAGATTCACCGGCTCGATCTCGGCTCTTGGAGTAATCTTTCCGGTTCGGCCGACCGCATAAGTGATATCAACGATCTTACTCTCTTTCATGATTGCATCAAATTTATACGCCCTCGCCCATCGAGGAGAATGAGAAGTATAACCTTGTGCATCTCTTTTGGAAATGTCGTTAAGTTTAATTACAAGTCCATCGGTTGGAAATCCTAAAGTATCCTTTTTCTTTTTAAAATCCTTGATCGTTTCTGCGATCTTCGATCCATTCACAAAGACCGTGTCAGGGGGAACTGGAAACATAAGCTTTTCAAGTTTGGAAAGAATTTCCTGATGTGTTTTGAATTTTTTTGTGACTCCCGGAAAGGTTGCATCGTACGTAAAAATCCGAAGAGGACGTTTTGCGGTATCAGCAGAATTTTTTTGTTTGATGGACCCTGCGGATAAATTTCGGGGATTTGCGTACTTACCGGAAGAAAGTTCGTTGAATTCTCCGAAGTCCTTGAAAGTCATAAACACTTCACCTCTAAGATAAACCGTAATCGGTTCCGGTAGACGAAGAGGAATATTACGAACCGTCCGGATATTATCGGTAACGTCGTCTCCAATCCCTCCAGAGCCTCGAGTGACTCCGTTCTTAAGCATTCCGTTTTCATAATATAATACGATCGAAGCTCCGTCTATTTTCCATTCCACGGAATAAAGTTCATTCGGATCGGTTTTATTAACCCAATCCAATAACTCGTCGTCGTTGTAAGTATTGATAAGAGATAGAACTGGAAGCTTATGTTGAAACTTTTCAAAATCCTTATCTAGGTCAGAACCAACCACCAAAGTCGGACTATTCAAATCTTTAAGCTGTGGAAATTCTCCCTCCAGATCTTGAAGTCGTCTGAAGAGCTGATCGAAGTCAAAATCAGATATTTCCGGTTGATTTTTTACGTAATATAAATACTGATGATGCCGAATATCATCGGCAAGTTCGGCGATTACTTTTTTTGCCTCTTTTTCCGAAAGAGCTTTCTGATAAGTTTTTTTTTTCTTGGACATATTTGACCCCGGCTAAATCAATAAACGGGAACTTTGAGGTATTCTATAGGATCCGTACGATTGGATTCTCCAATCCATACTTCATAGTGTAAATGCGGCCCGGTTACGTTTCCAGTGGAACCGACCGTTGCGATCAGATTTCCTTTTCGAATTTGTTGTCCGTCTTTCACGAATATTTTCGTACAATGCCCGAAGAGAGAAAAATAACCATTTGCATGTTGAATCACGATATGATTTCCGTAACCGCGATTCGAATAGACAACTCGATGAATTCTTCCATTACCGGTCGCATAAATTGGAGTTCCCGGAACGTTCGCGAGATCGATCCCGTCGTGATATTCCATATAACCAGTAGTAGGCGATCGCCTAGTCCCAAAGTAAGAAGTGAGATTATAAGAATACAAAGGTTCCCCGAAAGGAATCGCGTCCATAACGTCATATCTGAGGTTTAAAAAATCGTAAATGCTATCCATTAAAGGACGATGTTTGTCCATGTAAACTCGCGCGGTACGATATCCATAAATTTCGGAAAGATAACTTCTACCCAACATGAGATCCTTATCCACCGACTCTTCCGTCTTCAGTTCTGCGAGTGCAATCGTTTCGATATCTGACTCATCGGGAAGTTTCAATATCTCGTCGCCATGCCCATCTATGAGAGAGTAAATTTCCTCTAAATTCTCCGTAAGTGCAAGGAAGTCGTCCTCGACTCCCTCAAGTTGTTTTGAATATTCAATGTATTCGTCGAAGTATTTCCCATAAACTTGAGCTAAGGCGTTGATTTGTTTTCTTGTATTGTTATATTTTACGATTCCGAAAACCGCAATTCCCAAAATGGTAACCAAAAGACTGAATAAAAAGAAAATCGTAAAAACTGAAATTTGAAAATGAAATGACTTATCAAAACCGTGAGGAATGAGAAGCACCGTTAATCTTTGATGCCCTTTCTCCTTAACCCGATCCAATCGTTTGCGGATTTCTTTTTCCATGGATATGATTCCAGATTAAGAGTCTATCCGAGGGAAATATAGGTCAAGTGGAAACCAAATCCATTCACGCTCCATATTTTGATCTTGACGTGACGAAAGGCCCCATTTTGACTTATGACCAAAAACCGGCTTTAGATTGTATTTTCAAAGAATCATATTCAAAATCAAAATTCCTTCCATCATAGCAAAACACATCCTCGATATGTATCTCTTGGACCTGTCCCGCAAAGGGAACAAGGGGTATTTCGAGTGATCCTTTGAATTCCCCCTCAAAAAATCTTTCCGAACAAAACTTTTACGGTTCTTGCAAAACCGAGAATGAAATAGATATAAATCGAAAGGAGCAACGCTGTATTCAAAAAGTGATAATTACACTTTGATTTCTTAGAATCTGTTTCAAAATCTTAAAATAAATCAACTTCCGATCATTCCACAAATTTATGACAAACTTAAGAGAGTGCCACAGATTACGTCCTTTTGGTGGTTTATGGACTTCAAACAGGTTTTATTATTGTTAAATTCCCGTGGAGCTTGAGGTTTTCAAACAGACTCTTATTTGATTTTCAAGTATTCAGGCTATATTCAAATCTTCTAATTGATTATCTTCGGTCCAACGAAGCCTCAATCAACGCGTCTACATCCAAAAACATGGAACCGTTTCTCACCGTATTTTCTTCTTTATAAATTGTATTTTGCACTTTAGACTCGGCTTCTACAGTCGTTCCATAAATCTGTTCTTGAATCCAAGTATGGAGTTCGTTACGAGCAAGCCCAGCTTTTTGATTTTCAAAAAAAATCAACCAAACCATAGAACTGGAAAAGAAAGCAGACAAAAATGTAATCAACGCCAATTGGATCATTCTCCAACGACGTTTTTTATAAACTGCGTCGCAGATTCTAGAATTCCAAACCTTACTACAAAGTCTGTCCGAAATTTCTTTTTCGAATCTGTTCGATTTCATCCTGATCTAATCCTACTTATCTACGAAAAATTTTTTCAGTATCTGTTTCCCACGAAACGCTCGAGACTTTACCGTCCCTTCGGGAATGCTTAGCTTTTCGGCGATCTGTTGTTCCTTATATCCTTCGCCTACAAGACTCAACACCGATTTATACTTCCATGGAAGTATGGCTAAAAGATCTTTTAATTCAAAATCGGTAAAACCAATCGATACGGCTTCTTTTTCCTGAATGGAATTGTCCAAAATCACTTTCTCTTTCAACTTGCTCGCAAGTGCAGTTTGCCTCGATCTTTTTTGATTCATCCTCAAAGACTCGTTTCTTGCGATCGTATAAAGCCAAGTACTTACCGAAGAATCTCCTCGGAACTTATTTGCGGAAAGACTTTTGTACGCACGAAAATAAGTTTCCTGTACTACGTCGTCGATGGAATCATGAAATTCGTCGAATAAATTCTTTTTAATCGCCGAAAGTACGATATGTTTGGTCGAATCGATTAATTCGGCAAATTCTTTTTGGTCCATGAATACCTCAATGTAAGATCCCTTGAAAGGGAAGAATAATTCTCTCCGGAGAAAAAAGATTCACGGGAAATCCGGGCTCCGGACGAGTAGAAGATTCTTTAATTTTGGATTTTTGATCCCGAGTAAGTATTTTTTCAATAGCAAGACGATGCGAAATCTGATTGATTCGAATCTCAGCAGTATATCTTCCTATCTCGACGAGAAGCTTCCTAATTTTCGCAAGATCAACGTTAGACTCCATTAAAAGTCCTTCAAGTTCAATTTCAATTGGTGAAATTTTTTGAAGCCATTTAAAATGTTCCTGTTTGTATTTCTCATTGATCTTCGAAATCTCATCTAATTGCTTTTCAGAAAGAGCAAATCTTTCTCTCACGGTGTCTACGTCTCCGAACACCAAACCGAAACTTCTCAATTGACGAATCGGCGCTAATTGTCGGCCCGGAGGAAGATTAGAATCCACACCGGAACGAAGTCCCATCAATTCCTGAGAAAAAATAACCATAGGAACGAAAAAACAACCGGCAATGGTAATTTTGACAAATGAATTCAGGAATTTCATGAGATTTCCACTCGATCGGTAAGACCCGTGTTTCAAAAGTTTATTTCCTATTTCGAAGATTTTTTCCGGTCAAAACCAGTTGAAAAGAAAAAAAGAATTTTCTCCTTTGAAATTCATCTTGTAGCCTATCAAAAAAGCTTCTTGATTGCCAGATTTTCAATCCTGTGTTTAACTTAAATTTTCTCAAAAAACCTAAATTTTATACCCGAAGTCTTTTCGTCTTTTGCGTCATTGCAGCGCCCCCGATCGCAATCGATTTCAGTTTCGAAGAGTTATACTTCCGCACGGAGAAATTTCAGAATCACAGATCCGCAAGATTCGCTACAGTAGCCATAGTTCCCGGGGCTTCGGTCTACAAAAACGAACCCTCCGCCATTTTAAAAGATCGGTTGGACTGCGCTCTGGAATTGTATCATCAGGGAAAAGTAAAAAAGATTCTCCTCTCGGGAGATAACGGTTCTATTTACTATAATGAAGTAAAACCGATGTTGCTTTACATTCTTAAAAACGAAGTAAACGAAAAGGATATATTCGTCGACCATGCAGGTTTTAGAACGTTAGACACATTGATTCGTGCAAAAGAAATTTTTCAGATAAAAGATCTGATCTTTGTAAGTCAGAAAGTATATCAACCCCGGGCCGCCTTTCTTGCGAATAAAATCGGTCTTAGATTTCAAGCCTTCGAATCGGATCGAAAAATTTATACAAGTGGACCCTTCAGTAGATTCAGAGAATTTTTCGCAAGAACTCTTGCCTGGATCGACATGAACTTATTCAAGACAAATCCGAAATACCTGGGTAATCCGTTTCCAATCGAAGAAAGCGGCGTTAAAACTTGGAAAGGCTCAGTGCTTTAAAATTTTATAATCTAATTTACGATCCAGATTTTATGAATCGTAAATCTGCCGAATCTCGTGTTCCAAAACATTAGTCAGTTGATAGTTAGAAATCATCTTAAAAATGAATTTCAAAGCATAAAACGTTTTTGAGATAACTTCTATGGTTAGTTTATCATTTGTCTTATCTGAAAAAAATTAATCATTTCTTGAACTGAAAAAGGAAAAAGACTAAGAGCCTGTTTTAAAAACCTTAGTTACAATAATTCAGTAAGTTCGTAATAAAATATAGAAGTTGCCACCAATTACGCCCCTTTGGTAGTTTACGAGTTTTCGAGCATATTTTATAACTGTTAAGTTCTCGTCGAGGTTCCTATATTCTGAGGTTTTGGGACACGTTCTAAATAAAAAATTAAAAAGAGAAACCGGAACGAACCATTAGCCACACATACTCAACAAACTATGAAAACACCAAAGAACGAGGGATATAATCTATATCCTGCGTTTTATTACGAACTTACTGAATTATTGTAACGGATTTCTTTTAAGTTTTAAAACAGACTCTGAATATAAAAACAAAACGAGGACGATCGCAAAAATAAGTGGGGAATATTCGCTTAATAACTATAAATTCGATTTATAAATGAGACGGCAGTAATTCAGTGAAATGACTCTGCGGCAATATTTCAAATTGTTTGATACCAATGATAAACGTCTTGAATCGTATTCGATAAATCGAAATTAGGTACCCAACCTAGTTTTTGAAGTTTATCTTTGTTTCCGAAAAGGCGTTTCATTTCCGCAGGACGAAAACGAGAAGAATCCACTTCCACCGGAATCTTCCGACCGGAAGCAGAAATAACCTTATCCAAAACGTCTCGAATTACAATTTCTTTACCGGAGCAAATATTGTAAATTTCTCCGGGTTTTCCCTTTTCGGAAAGGATTCTATATGCACGCACAACGTCTCTTACATCCAAAAAATCTCTTGTAGACAATAAATCCCCGACTAAAATTTTTCTTTCGGATTCAGGACGTTTCAAAGCTTCTAAAACCTGAAAACAAAAATTAGGAACCACAAAATTAGGACTTTGTTTTGGACCTGTATGATTAAATGGTCTAGCGATCACAACTTCAAGCTCGGGAATCCATCGATGATATTGCAGACAATAAATTTCCGCACAAAACTTCGAGGAAGAATACGGATTCAGCGGAGCCGGAACAACGGACTCTTGAACGGGGAGACAAGATTCCGGAACGTTTCCATATACATCGGAAGAAGAAATGTAAATAAAACGAACTCTCTTTTTCAAGGAACGCAGAGATTCTAATAGATTCAACGTTCCTTGCACGTTGATTTCTAGCGTTTCACCCGGATCCTCTACCGCTCTAGGAACAAAGGGTTGTGCGGCAAGATGAAAGACTGTGTTTGGTGAAAACTCACGGATGACAGAATGAACCTGGTCTACATTTCGTATATCACAGACAACAAATCGATACGATTGAGGAAGTTCAGGATCCTTTCCAATATCGGGACCCGGTTGAATTCCAATCCCTAAAAAATCGGTATAAGATTCTTTCAGCTCCTTCAGTAAGTAACTGCCTACAAACCCCGCTGCTCCCGTAATAAGGCATTTCATAGAATTCTTATTTTTCCGTAAAAATACTGTTGTTTTAGAAAATGAATAAAAAACAATCGAATAAAATTCTTTCCCTTTTGAGTATGGAAGACAAATTTCAGGAACTATTCGAAATCAGAGATTCTCGGATCAATGTACGAGAAATCATGGAAGAAATCGAATCCAAACTCAAAAAAAACCCTTCCACAAAGGAAGACATCGAAAAATTCACTCATTGGAAATTTTCCCCTCCAAGCCCAGAAGGTTATCGGGATTTTGACCCTGCCGAAATTGCTCATCTTTTTGAAAAAGGAATCTCTCATCCTAAATTTTCGAATCCTAAACTTAGGTTTGTACGAGGACCTCTCAAATGGCTTTTGATTCGCTTTGCAGAATTCTATTCGTTTTTAGATAAGAAACTTTCAGAAAACAGAACCCGCGCATTCTACAGCGTGTTACACGAATTGATTTTAATTCGTTGCGAAAATCAAAATCTAAAAAGAAAGATGGAATCTTTTTATTCCGAATTTTTAGAATGGAATCAAGCCATCGGAAAAGAAATCAAGCCCGAATTCCTTTGGGCGAATGAAGATCTTTACTCGGAAAATACTGTTGAAGAAAGCGAAAACTTCCTGTTGGAATCCATTGATCCTTCCGAAAAGGTTTTAGTTCTATCGCCGGGTTGGGGGAAGATACTCAAACAACTTTTAAAATTAGGCTCCAAATTCGATTCGGTCAGTTGGAATAAATCCTGCTCGGAATTTATTGGAAATTCAATAACCACGAACATTTATCTAGAAGAACCGGGAGCAATTCCGAAAAATTGTTTAGAATATTCTAAAGTTTTAATATATGAAAATTTATCGATTCATCCACACTGGCTGATCGAAAAGACCCTCCGAGCTCTTAGCCTCGGCGTATCTTCGGGTACGGAAATTCGTTTTCGGTTCTCAAACGAAAACTCCAATTACCCCTCTCCATTTTTGCCTTTAAGGCTTACAAAAATTCAGGAACCGTTAGTTCGGAATTATCTCAAACAACTTGGTTTTAGAAACATTATAGAAAAAAAATCGGAAGATGGTTTTACCGTTCTTTCGTTTCGAAAATGAAAGTATATCAACACGTCACTGAATTCCGAGACGGGGACGGAATCGGAAACGACATCAAAGGGATTCGAAACGTTCTCGAAAGTTTAAGCATTTCTAACTCCGTTGTCTGTATCAAAAATTTTTCCAAAGAACCATTTCCAATAGAAACCCATTCGTCGATCTTTTCCCGTTTTTCTCGGAATGACGTACATATATTAAACTACGGAGGCTGCGGTTATCCTCTAAATTGGTTCCGAAATCTTCCCGGAAAAAAAATCGTTCGCTATCAAAGTTTTACCCCTGCAATTTATTTTAAGAATTTCGTAAGTCCTGAAATTTATAATACCCTTCAGCTGGACGAAAAACGCTCTTTGTTAGAATTGTATTCCCTTAAAAACGAAACAGATTTGTTTTTACCATCCTCCGAATTTAATGCGAATTTTCTGCGATTTCTTGGTGCGACAAACATTTTGGTCCTTCCCATCGTAAAAAAATACTCGATTCGGGAAGTCGTCATTAAGGACAAAAGGGAATATACGATCGGTTTTATCGGAAGAGTTTCTCCCAATAAGAAAATAGAGGATCTTTTAGAATTGCTTGAATCGATTTTAAAATTCAGACAAAACGTCCAACTTTTGATTTGCGGAAGCGTTCCAAAAATTTTTGAAGAATATTATAATTTTCTTAAGAAACTCATTTTACGAAAACGACTTACGGGAAACGTCCAAATTCGCTTGAATGCAAACGACTCCGAAATGATATCCTTTTTGAATTCCATGGATTTATACGTTTGTATGAGTCAACATGAAGGATTTAATATTCCCATTTTGGACGCGTTCGGCGCCGGGATTCCCGTAATCTCTTACCATGCCGGAGCGACGCCAGAAACGATGAAAACCGGAGGAATTCTTTTTAAAGATAAATCCCCTTCATCTATAAGTTTACTCACAGGTTTGATCGATAACATTTTGGAAAAGAAAACCTTACGCGGGCAGATCTCGGAAAAGGAACAGAAAATCGCTAAAGAATACAATTCCTTTCCGTTCGAGATTTTTTTTAGAGACAAAATTTTGACATGAGACAGATTCAACAATTTTCCGCGGGCTTCAATCCAGGCGATGCCATCAGCAATCAAATGCTGGAAATCCGCAATCATTTAAGAGATTTAGAATATAAAGGAGATATTTTTTCCGAAAACATAGGCGCATCCAAGTTACCCTTCGTGAAAAAATACAAAACCTATGGTAAATCCTCAAAAGACATTTTATTTTATCACCATTCAATTCATTCTGGCATATTTGATTTTTTAAGAAGCTTCCGATCTCCCAGAATCTTGATCTACCATAATGTAACTCCTCATCACTTTTTCGAATCCTACGACTTAAAGATGAGTTACCTTTTAAAAAAAGGAAGAGAAGAATTGAAGGAGATGATAAATAGATTCGATCTCGTTTTGGCCGTTTCCAAGTTCAATCAGAAAGAGTTAGAAGAATTAGGTTTTCAGAATGTTGGAATTCTTCCCATCACGTATCAGCTAACCAAAAATTCCGCGAAAACCGAAAAGACAGATTCGCCGATCAAAAAAATTCTTTTTGTCGGAAGAATTACTCCAAACAAAAGACAAGACGATTTAATCCGACTTGCATACGCATATAAGTCCATGATCTCTGATCAATTTGAATTCTATCTTGCCGGTTTTAGTTCGAGAGAATTATATCTTTATCGGGAAGAGTTAGAAAGAATGTTGGATTTTTACGATCTTAGAAAAAATATTTTGATCACCGGTTTCCTTTCCGACATTGAACTGAAAAATCTCTATCAAGAAGCAGACGCTTTCGTTTCCATGAGCGAGCATGAAGGTTTTTGTGTCCCTTTGATCGAGGCAATGATTCATAGAATTCCAATTCTTGCATATTCCGGCGGCGCGGTTCCTGAAACCTTAAACGGTGCAGGGATTCTTTTTAAGGAAAAAAAATTTCCGGATTTAGCGATTTTACTCAATAAAATTTTAACAGATATCCCTTTTAAGAACCAAATTTTAACGAATCAAGACCTTCGTTTAGAAGAATTCAAAAAAACGGATTTTAAATCCGTTCTTAGGACAACTATTGAAACCCTCTCTTAAAAAAATCGCGGTCGTTTCTCCGATTTTTTCGGACAAGGTTTCCGGAGGGTCGGAAAAACTCATCTTTCAACTCGTGGAATTATTAGCTATTGATTTTGAGATCACAGTTTTAACGACTCGCAGTTTGGATTATATCACTTGGAAAAATTCGATTCCGATTCAAGAAAAGAATTCCTTTTACGAAGGAACGAATCATTCCAAACCGATCCGATTCGAAGAAAAAACTTCTTCCTTAGGCGGAAAGTATAAGGTTCTTCAATTTACCGTTGAAAAACAAAGAAACATGGAACGATTCAACCGTCTTTCCAAAAAAATTTTGGAAAGTCCTTCTCTACAAAACAAAGAAAGCATCAATCATTGGCTTATAGAACAAGGCCCTTATGTTCCGGAATTGATTCAATTTATTGAATCCAGAAAAAGCGAATATGATGTTTTTTTCTTTGTGAGTTACCTCTACTATCCTTTGGTTTTCGGAATACCTCTGGTCGCTGAAAAATCGATCATCATTCCTACGTTTCATGACGAACCTCCCGCTTATCTTCCAGTATATAAAGAAATCCTAACGGACCAAAGTTCTTATTCGTTTAACACTCCGGAAGAATTAGACATTTTTCGGAACGTTCTCGGATATAAACCGAGCACGTATTCCATAACCGGGATGAACCTCAATTTAGATCAATATTCAAGTGACCCCGTTTCGGAAAATAATTACATGGATCATTATCATAAATATTCCCTTGAAAAAAATTCAAAGAGAGAAGAAACACCTTTTCTACTCTACGTAGGTAGGGTAGACCAAGGAAAAGGCTTTCTGGAAATGGCAGAATGGTTCTTAGAATGGAAAAAAAATTCAAAACTTCCTCACAAACTCAAAATCGCCGGAAAGATCGCTTCTAAAATTCCAAACAGAATATTAGAAGATCAAAATATAGAATTTTTAGGGTTCGTCGAAGAACAGATCAAATTGGAACTTCTTCAAAATTGTGCGTGTTTGATAAATTCTTCTCCTTTGGAAAGTTTCTCCATTGTTCTGATGGAGGTTTGGTTAAAAGGAAAACCGGCACTCGTCAATGGAAGGTCGGACGTTCTCAAAGGCCATTGTCTCAGAAGTAACGGCGGACTTTTTTACTTCGATCGAAAAAGTTTTTTTGCAACCTTGGACTTCATTCTGGACCACCCGAAAGAATCGTTCGAAATGGGCATAAACGGAAAAAAATACGTGGAACAAAATTTTAACCCGAAAACAGTGAGGGAAAAATTACTCCGATTGATCGATAAGACGATTCAAAAAAAATACGCAAATTTGTAAGAGACTTTTCGTTTTTCCACAGGTCGAAAAAACGGTCCATAACTCAAAGATCACCCTTTAATATCCTTCTCAAAAAGAAATCTTTCGCTTTAATACTTTTTTGAATCCTTAAAAGATATTCCTAAATTCATTAAGATAAACAATGGCAAAAACTAAAAAGTATTAAAAATATATATTCTCATCAACACATCATTAAAACGCATTGTGCGGTATTTTTTATTTTTGAAATGGATGGATCCTAACTCAAGTCGTGGAGATAATCCCCCATTCTTTCCACCATCTTTTCGTGAAGGAATCCGTTGCTTGCAATCAAATTCGGAATGTAAGAAGAAAACGCACCACCATCGTAAGTCGACATCCTTCCTCCCGCTTCGGCGAGTATCACGGATGGGGCGGCCATGTCCCAAGGTTTTAAATCTTCTTCCCAAAACGCGTCAAAACGTCCTTCGGCTACCCAACAAAGATCGAGTCCAGCCGCTCCGATTCTTCGGACCCCTCTCGCCTTCAATAAAAAGTTTTTATGAAAAAACGTAAGCCGATCGATTTTTTTTTCTCGATCGTACGGGAAACCCGTACAAAGCAAAGATTGTTTCAGATCTTTTGTTTTTGAAACGGAAATCGGTTTTTGATTTTTAAACGCACCTTGACCTTTACGCGCGTGATAAACCTCATTCATTGCCGGAAAGGGAACAATTCCCATAACAACTTCCTTACTTTCCTGATTCTCCAAACCGATACAAGCGCAATACAAAGGAAGTCTATGAGAATAATTGACAGTTCCATCAAGAGGATCAATGATCCATTTGAATATGGAACTTCCTTTTTTATCGGTTCCTTCTTCGCCTAAAATACTGTCCGAAGGAAACACTCTTTCGATTTCGTCGATGATCCTCTCCTCTGAGCCTTTGTCCGCTTTTGTAACGAGATCGATCTCTCCTTTGTAAGCAATGTCGAGATCTGCCTCTTCTTGAGTTATCGTTAAAAATTCCATTACCTTTGGGACAAAGTTTAGGAAGTGTTCGTATCTAATTTTGATCTCGTTGTCTAAATTCATTTTTTCTCCAAAAACTTTCTAGCCATTTCTCTATGTTCTTCTCGAATAGCCGATTGTACACTTGCCAGTACCGCTGCAATTACTCCTGCGTCATCCAGAAATCCCGCACCTGGAATAAAATCCGGAACAGCATCCAAAGGAAAAATAAAATAAGCAAGTGCACCCGCGATAATGAGTTTGGTTCGAAGCGGAGTCTCTGGATCCATCATGGAATAATAAAGTGCCACAAGATCCCCCGTAAACGGAATCCTGAACATTACGGATTTTAATTTTGGCCAAAATTCCATTTTTACTTTTTCAATCAGATCCATAAAAGGCTCCTTTTCTTTTCTTAGAAACGATTTCTCTCTTGTCCCCAATTCCAGGCCCAGATATCAAGAAAGAAAGATGATTTTTATTTCCGTCGCACTTTTCCCAGAAGCAAAACCTTTAATCGAAACACTGGGTTTGAAAATTCTCCGGGACAAAACCCCTTTTCCGATCTACCGAAACGAAAAATACATCTTGATCGTTTCCGGAACGGGCAAAATTTTTTCGGCGATGTCTGTTGCATTTTTGTTAAACGAATTTAAGAATTCAGTGGTGAATTCATCCTGGATTTTGAACTTCGGAATCTGTGGCGCCCCAAAAAAATCCTCCAAAATCGGAGAATCGTTTTTAATCCATAAAATCAAAGACGAAGGATCCTCAAGGAGCGTTTATCCGGATATTCTTTTTAAATCTCCGATTTCCGAGTCGGTTTTATTGACGGTTGATAAACCCGTATTTCGAAACGAAATTTCCGAATTTCCGGACACGTTAGTCGACATGGAAGCTTTTGGCTTTTTTCAGGCTTCGAGAAAATTCTTTTCTTCGGATAAAATTCGAATCGTCAAAACGGTTTCGGATCATTTTACGAGATTGGAATCCGAAAAAGAAGTCGGAGTCATCGATACAATTTCTCTTAGAATTAAAGAGGCCCTTCCGAATATCCTTTCGATTTTGTCGATCCCGGTTTCAAAAGGAAACGAAGTCGAACTTCAACGAAACGAAACTGCCGCTCTTTCATTCATAACCGAATTTTTACGTTTATCGGAAACCGAAAGAATCCAACTGAAAGATTGGATGATCGGTTATAAAATCAGGACCGGAAATTCTTCCGAACAAGGTCTTACTATTTTGAAAAATACAAACGGAACTTTAAACTTGAAAGAAGCCAGAGTTAGGACAAGAGAAGAAGGGAGGAAAGGGCTGTATGCACTCAGACAATTTTATCAGTCCTAAAAGATTCTCTCATATCTACGTGGAAGAATCCGCGAAGCATCATCCGAAAACTTCGGAAATTCTTTCCAAATTTCCCGAATCGCACACAATCGCAATCGATTCTTACAAGGAAGTATTCAATCCTTCCGCTCAAAGTTTCCAAGCTCAGAAGCGAAGCCCAAAACTCATATTAGCAAAACGAAAAGAACAATTCTTATATCCAGGCTCTGGAATTGCCCCGAACTTCGGATATCAATCCTTCTATTACAACGCCCTTGTGCTAAACTGCCTTTACAACTGTTCTTACTGTTATCTTCAAGGAATGTATCCTTCAGCTAATATTGTGATTTTCGTAAATAACGAAGAATACATCCAAAAAACCCAGGAACAACTTAAACTTTCTAAATCCCTTTATCTTTGTATTTCTTATGATACAGACCTTTTGGCCCTGGAAAATATATTAGGATATTGTAAAGAATGGATTTTGTTCGCGGGTTCCAATCCAGACTTGATCGTCGAAATCAGAACCAAAAGCGCCAATTTCAAATCCATCGCCGATCTTAAGCCGACTTCGAATACAATTCTTGCTTGGACTCTTTCGCCGGATTCCGTGATCGAGGAACACGAACCTCTGACTCCAAAACTTTCCTCCCGATTGAAAAATATCAAAGACGCGTTGAACGCGGGTTGGCAAGTCCGACTTTGTTTCGATCCAATCTTAAACGTCCCGAATTGGAAATCCGTTTACTCGGAATTCGTTCGGAAAATTTTCGAAGAAATTCCAGGAGAAAAGCTAAAAGACATCAGCCTCGGCATATTTCGGATGAATTCAGACTATTTTAAGAATTCTAAAAAGCGAAGACCGGATTCTTATTTGTTTTACCTTTCGATGAATACTTACGGGGGAATAAAATCGTATTCGGAAATATTAGAAAAAGAAATGTTTACAGTCCTTGAAAAAGAATTGGAAACATTTGTCCCTCGCGAAAAAATCCACAGGCTCGTCGCCGATCAAACGGAATCCAAATGAAAACGAATTCGGAACCAAACAACTCGTTGGCGGTCGTCACAGGTTCTTCTAAAGGAATCGGAAAAGCGATTTCAGAATTTTTAATTTCCGAAGGTTATAGAGTAATTGGAATCTCCAGAACGGAACCGAAATCCACTCTTTTGGAAAATTCTTCTTTATATCGACACGTTACACTTGATCTTTCGGATACGAAGGAAATCAGACTTCAACTACCAAACATCCTCGATAAAGAACCTCCTTTAAAAATTCTAGTGAACAATGCTGGCTTTGGCAATTTCTCTCCACATGAAGAAATCCCTTTCGAAAAATTGGAAAAAATGCTCATCGTCAATTTTGTTTCCCCGATTCTAATCACTAAATTATTTCTAAGAGATCTGAAGAAGAACGGAGGTTGGATCGTTCAAATTCATTCGATCGCGGCATTGAAAGAATCAGTTCGGGGGGCGGCTTATGCGGGAACCAAGGCCGGGCTTAGACATTTCGGATTAAATTTATTCGAAGAAACTCGAAAATCGGGAGTCAAATTTATGAGCATCAATCCCGATATCTCGGATACCGAGTTTTACGATCTTTTGGATTTTGAAAAGAATTCCGATGCAGATTCTTATTTGAATGTTTCCGAAATTTTGAGCGCCTTTGAGTATGCTCTTTCAAGCCCGGAAAATTTGGGTTTTACTGAAATTACGATTCGCCCTAAATACCATCGAGTTTCGAAAAAACCTTTTGTTAGAAAGAATCAAATCCGAAACGCTCCTTCGGAAGAATGAAAACGACATGAACTTGCTTGAGGAGGAAAAACAAAATTGAACCCAGGTGAACTGAATATTGCTCTCGTACAATGTGATCTTTCCTGGGAAGACCAGGAAGCAAACTACAGACACGTTCGTGAACTAATCTATTCCACTCTTGAAAAAAAGTCGGATGAAAATCCCGATTTGATTTTGCTTCCGGAAACTTTTGCAACCGGATTTACGATGAGATCGGAAAGAATCGCGGAACCGGACGAAGGTCCAACCGAAACGTTCTTAAAGGAAATAGCAAAAGACACCGAAGCAACAATCTGTGGAGGTTGGATCCGAAAAAACCCGGAAGGAAAGCCCTTTAATACGGTAAGCGTCGTAAGTCCAAAAGGAGAAATTATATTACGCTATTCTAAAATACATCCCTTTACTTTCGGAGGTGAAGATCGACATTACAGTTCCGGTTCGGAAATTGTCAGTTATGATCTCAACGGTTTTAGGATTACCCCTTTTATTTGTTACGATATCCGTTTCCCGGAAATTTTTCGAAGACTCGCGGGAGAAACGGATATTTTTACCGTTCACGCAAACTGGCCAACTCCGAGAATCCATCACTGGGAATTGATCCTAAAAACGAGGGCGATTGAAAATCAGGCTTACGTTTTCGGAATCAATCGGATTGGAATCGCCGGGTATAATAAAAGCATTCACCACAATGGTCGTTCTCTCGCTGTAGCACCTAACGGAGATTTTATGGACGTCGGTGAGGGAATAGAAACCATTTTATTCTACAATGCTCGTAAAAGATCGATTCTGGATTATAGGGAGAATTTTCCGGTTCTCGCCGATCGCAAGGACCAAAGCTTGATTCGAATCAGAACAGCGGAGCATTCTTCTCAAATCTAAGAAACCTTTCGCTGAGGGCAAGAGTCGCCTCAATCCCTTCCCCCGTAAACGGGTCTTTGAATTTGAGATAATAAGATAAAAGTTGCAATCCGTACGATTCAAACTGAGAACCAGCCCTCGAATACAATAAGTCTCCGACAACAGGGCACCTTTGACTTTGAAAGTGAATTCTGATTTGATGAGTCCTTCCAGTTTCCAAACCTACTTCGACAAAGCTGAATTTTCTTCCGGAACGAGAGTTGATGTATTTTAGAACTTTGTAATGAGTTACAGACTTCCTTCCTTTAGGAGAAACGGTCATCTTTAACCTTTCGATCGGATGTCTCGCAATCGGAAGATCGATCGTGCCTGTCTCTGCGGGAAGATGTCCTTGAATCCAAGCATAATATTTTTTTTCGATTTCTCTTTTTCTAAAAAGTTCGGAAAGTTTTCCGTGTGCCCGATCGTTTTTAGCGATGAGCATCAATCCCTCCGTGGGCTTATCCAATCTATGGACGATTCCCGGCCTCGCTTCTCCTCCGACCTTTGACAATTCTTTGAAATGATGGAGAAGCCCATTGACCAAACTTGGAGAACGATCCCCCGGTCCACTATGACTTGCAATCCCGGGCGGCTTGTGAATGATAAGATAATCTTCTCTTTCTAAGACAACAGGTAACACCATCGGAATCGGTTCTAAGTTGAGAGGTGGCCTTGGAGGGATAGAAAGAAAATATTGTTCTCCTGTTTTTACTTTCCAGGAACTTTTATCGCAAATTTTCCGGTCCTGATTGCAAACATACCCGCATTCAATCCATTTTTGAATCGTGGCTCGGGACATTTCATCCCCAAAAGAAAATTTTAAAAATCGATCCAATCGATTTCCGGAGAATTCTTCCAATACTTCTGTTTTTAGTTCTAAGTTCATCGAAAATGAAAAGGATTCCAGATTTTTACTCTGCACGTTTTTAGCATTCTAAAAAAAAAGTTTCCATTTTCCTTCCTAAACCTTAGTGTGACACATTGAAACCAAAACCCCTTAAGATTCTAAGGAAGGAAAGAAACATGGTCAAAAAAATTTTGAATCTGATTCTGCTCGGTGCAATTGCATTTTCATTCACTCTTTGCTCCTCTGCTGAAAAAAAAGAGGAACCTGCAGCTCCTGAGCCGTCAGCCCAAGAGCAATCCGCTGCTGCAAATAGAAGTGTCGATGTTAACTCTCCGGAAGCGATTGCCGATTCCTTAAACGAAAAATTGAAAGATTTTAGATATCCTGATGGAATAACTCGCCCAGGATTCAGCTACAAAAAAGCGGATGTCAATCCCGGTGATTTCAACGGATGGTCTAAGGTAAACGTCCCAGTGATCAAAGAAGGTCTTGGAAAACTTCCCGATAGTTACGCCCTTGAAATTACCGGACACACCGATGCTGTCGGACCTGAACAGGCCGAAGGAGCTAAAAAGGGAAATATCTTTTATTCCGAACTTCGTGCAAATGCCGTTAAACAGGCTTTGATCAAACAAGGAATCCCCGCGAATCGTATTATTACGAAAGGTTCAGGCTCCTCAGAACCTGTTTCCGGACTCGATGCTAAAGACGCTAAAAACAGAAGGGTCACTTTCCGTTTTGCGACTTCTGCTCCACAACAATAATTCCAAATAAACTTCCCTGATGCTGTTTCTAATTGATTACAGTATCAGGGGCAAAAATTATCTAATCACTTCGTATTTTTTTATTCGATTGTTAATTTCGAATATATTTAACTAGGAAAAAACTCATAATCGTTTGCCTTTAAACCGGACAGATGTTTCATCCAAATTTTTAGATTCCTTGAATTGATTCAAAAGATTATCTAAAATCCAAACTTTCGTTGACTCTTTTTCTCAAATACAAAGTTCCATAAAAAAGATCAATCATTGAACGATTTCCATATGAAGAAGTTTTAGAGAATCTGAAGAAAAAATCGAAAGAATAGACAAAACAAGCAGATATAAAAAAACAAAAAGAAAACGACCCAAGTACGAAGAATCGTATCGGAAGTTTTTTGTTGTATCATCTCTAAATACAAACTTCATTCCGCTTTCCTTCCTTTAGCGGAAGTAAGTTTGATCAGATCCTTAACGTCGGCTTTAATTTCCGCAAGATCCTTTGCAATAGAAATCATTTCAGTTTCTATTTTAACGATCCGAACTTCGTGATCTTTATGCATCGTATTGTATTGGATCACTCCAGAAACGACAAAACCTAAAATGACGAGAAAATCTTTGACCCCGAGTCTTATCCGACTTATTTTCGAACTTTCCATAACTTCCTCACAAAAGACATCCGCACAATTTCTCAATCGCTTCCGATTTCAAACAAAGAATAACACGAGTTCTTCTTGAAATAAAGAACGGAACGGAATTCAATCCGTCCGTTTTGCCTCTAATTTTCAAATGAGTGGATAAAAAATTCGTTCTCCTTACCCAAATAAAAGCAAACAACTAATAAATTTGTTTTTTTGTTTTACGGGAAAGGACGATCTTATCCAAATCGCCGATCATAAATCTTCGAACACGGGAACTCCATTGTATAAACGGAATCTCGTGATCGATTACGTACTGATTGAAAGTCCTTACGGAAAGATTTAAATAACGAGCAGCTTCTTTTGTTTTTAAAACCTGAGTTTTATCTTTTGCAGAAGAAACGTCTCGAATCAAATTTTCTTTTTCCGAATCAGAAAATTGAGCGCTTTTCAGCAAAGATCCTTTTCTTGTATTACCATTGATTACAAACATAGGTCAGGTTTGGGTCGGGGCCATACTTTTTGTCAAGTCCTTCTTAATCCTTAAAAATTTATAAGGACCAGTTTGAAAAAAGTTGAACTTTGCACTTAAATCTCTTTGCAATGAAAAATTTTGGTTTTAGGAAAAATTACAGATCGAATTCAAATTTATACATAAAAAACTAATAATATTCATTTTTTTGAATTCATTTTCCACTGCCTTTCTAATATTTCGACACTTAAAAAAGGTCCCAAACAATTGTTTCGACTTCGTCCATGGAAAAAATAAGTATCGATACATCACCTTCTGCCTATCAAAAGACTTACGTTATTATTAGCTTAAGATACTAAAAACAAGGTGAGTTCGGTATGAGAAATTTAAAAAAAATTTCTAAAAATAATAGTTCTTACATTTTTTAATCCGAATGGATCTAAAATAGTGTGAGAGTTTCCACGTCGAATCTTATTCTTTTCGGAAAAATTAACCTCTATGAAGTGAGCTTCTTAAGATCGAATTCACATTGAAATAAAACCATTCCCTTTGTTCGACTTATCTTAAAACAACTCATAATTCCCCAAAGTGGCACTTCAAAATAGAATGAAAATTCTCAAGGATTATACAAGAAATCTCAACTACGACGGACTACTGAAATTTCATCACATCGAACGAACATACCTTAAGCAATGAGACATATAGAAATTATAGTCATTTAAAGTCATTAAGATCCTTAATTCGAAATGAATTTGAAAATGGAATGAACCCGGACAAAAAAGAGTCACATTTTTGGAATTAGGATGGATTTTGTCAGGGGCAAAAATATACTAAACATACATATAGTCTACTTGTTGGAGCAAAAATTTGGAGACCATAGAAAATCTACGCGAAACTCTTTACTGGAAAGTGGAAAGGACTCTAAAAAAATTCGAGTACGACTTTCAAATTTCTCCCGAACCGACTCAGGTTCTTAGGCACACATATTCACAAGAAATCGTAAATTTTATATTCGAATCTCTGGAAAAAAAGTAATCACTTCTTCTTTCGAAATTTTTCTATGACAAGACCAAGAGCTTCCAATTCCGAATCCGAAACCTCCAAAAGACTTTCCAACAAGGCTTCAATCTGTGGACGGGTTCGAATCTTTTTAAGAATCGTCCGATAACGATCCGTTTCAAAATCCGTTTTTATTTCAATCTCAGTGATTAGCATTTCACCTTCGCCCGCAATGAGCCAAAGAGGATTTACATTATGTACAGTTCGAAGCCGTAGTAAGGATTCTTGTGAGAAGCTTTTAGCCCTTTCATTAATAAGATCGCTGATAAATGCAGGTTTAAGATCGATGGATCTTGCAAATTCGGCCTGAGAAAGTCCTAGAGTTTCAATAAGCCTTTTTAAACGATCTGAAAACTTTTTATACATTTTAAACGTATTAAATCATTGACAAAAATACATTTTAAGCGTATGGTCATTTGACACGAAGCGAAACTCGTCAAAATCAAAGTCGATTTCGATTTCGAAATGGAGTCCGGTCTTTTGCACGACCAAAACTCGCAAATGGAAATGAAATCGCAATCACAAAAAGGAGGCTCGATGAGCATCAACGAAAACGAATGCAAGAATTTCACTTGTATCACATTAGAAGTGAAACCCTTTTCTAGGTTCGCAAAGGAAGCGGAAGTCAATTACGATCAACTTTCGAAAAGTTTAAACGGACAACAGTTTTGGACAAAAATTAGGGAAGTATTTAAAAAATGGAATATTCTGTTTCGTAGTATAAGCTCAAGCATTTCTACGATAAACGAAAAAGCAGGAGAGTTTGATTATGAAACAGCACAATCTTACTAAAATTACCGATAAAAATCTGGTCCCAAGCAGGGATAATTTGTCTCCAATTGTTCTTTCTGATATAAAGAAAAAAGCGATCATTCAAATCGCTGAATATGTAAGAGAACAATTTACGACATTCGATTGGAGATGGAACAATCATGCCGAAATGCAAGATAAAGAGATTACCTTTCTCTTTCTTGTAAAAAACGATATCGCTAAAATCTGCGAAAGAAAACCAAACAAGATCAAAGAGTTTATCAGTATTCTTGAATATATATTGGAAGAAGAATTCAGCGAATAATTTAAACTAAAAGTTATTAAGGAGAACTTTACTATGATAACCAACTTATGTATTCAATGCAACCAAAAGGAATCAATGCGTCAAACTGACCTTTGCGAGGAATGTCTGATCGAAAATTTCAAGCCCTTAATCCTTCTTTCAAATAAGATCCGCTCCCTTAACTCGAATAACATAGACAATACGACCCAAACATCGGTGCAAAATTAGAATTATGAACTCCGAAAAAATCAAAAGACTTATTATAAACAGCGAAGTTGTTCACGAAGGAAAATTTTGGAGAAGAGGAAGAAAACTTTCTCAAAGATTGAAGCAAATCGTTATCGAATCACAACTCAATCTCAAAGATATAGCATTTAAATATTCCCAAAGCTCCTGCGAGGGCCATTTGGAGAATGTCTTTCCTCTTTACCGCGAACACCTTGCAGACGTTATCAAAGGGACTCGTAACACCGTACGTTATGTAAAGGCAATCGAAGAATCCTGGAAACTCCCGATCGAAACGATTCGTTTTATTTACCGAGAAGATAAGGAAGCAGAAAGAAAATCGGAAAAGTTAGATCCGGATTCTCTTCGAGACTTTATAAATTGGTATAGGGAAATTCTACATTCCCAAAAAGAAATTCCAAACGATCCACAAATACAAAATCAAAATGCAAGAGAACTAGCGGTCTGAAAACAAAATCGAAAAGTTAATCAGGATAATCTAAAATGGCAGAACAGAAATCGATCAAGCAAACGTTCAAAATCGTAAGAAAAAAGCCCCTTCGAAGAAAATTCTTTCCATTACGATTCTTTCTTTTCCGTCTAACAAAATCACTGTGAGTATGACCTTAAATAGATCGAAATAGGAGGAACAGTGTGGAAATTAAAGAATTCACTTAACAAACTTTACCGAATAATCCCGCAGATATAAGCGACCGGAACTTTAAAACTTCGTAAAGTTCCTCGTTCCGTAAAAACCAAAGGAACTGTAAAGTTTTTATGAAAAATTCTTGCATAAAATGATCTTTTAGAATGATTCAACCGTCTTGTTTTTAAGCGAAACGGAACTTACTTAAAAATAAGACCTGAATTAAATAAAGAGCAAAACCTTTTGAAACCTGCGAAAGCAATCCAAAAATTGGAGTACAATCGAACGAAGCATTTGCGCATTGTGTCGAAAGAAGCCGAGTTAGAAATAGAAGCCATAGAGAATATCGTATCATTGTAGTTAAATATTTGAAAACTTTCGGATCTCCAAAAAAGCGAGGAAGAAGAAAATGGATCACATCGTATATAAAAATCTAAAGAACTATAAATACCAGCTCGTAAAACCTTATAGTTTTCAAACAACGATCCTAACCAACACACCGATTCAAATCGAAATTCCAAGAGCAAGAGTTTTTGTAAATCTAAATCAGGAAGGTTTATTGGATATCAACGCCGGATACGCCTGGGACGGCCCTAGTGGTCCGACGATCGATACAAAAACTTTTATACGTGCTTCCCTTGTTCACGATGCCTTGTATCAGTTAATGCGTGAGGAAAAATTGGATCGAATAAAATATCGCGAAGATGCAGATCAACTTCTTAAAAGAATTTGTTTAGAAGACGGCATGAACTCTTTTAGAGCGGCATACGTATATAAATTCGTTCGCTGGTTCGGCAAATCTTCTACAAAACCGAAAGATAAAACTAAAGAATGGGAAACAGCGCCTTGAAAACTTTCGACATTCTCATATTAGTTTTCGGTTATACTCTCTTTTGGACGCTTTTGATTTGGTTTTTAATTGGTATTTTGACAGGCCTATTTTGGTATTCATTACAATTTTTTGAAAAAAGAAACAAAACCAATAATCGAAAAATATATTGATCCAACTTAAATTTGGTGCAAGAAAATCAGAAAAATTTTTCTAAAAATAAGGGCCCCATATCTGCAAATATAAAACTTGATTATCTGCTGATTTCTGAAGACCAAAAATATGAGAGCTGCGCATTTTATTATTTTCTGAAAAAGGTTAACTCCTACAAAATAGGTCTCTTACACCAAATTTACCGTAGTTTAGAATATATTTTTATTCCAAATTACTTAAAAATAAACTTCCTTTTTCTAAATCAAAGCTACGGAATCCAGTTTATGGTCTTTTATGAAAGCATTCAGATAAATAATCAAATTTAATTACAGAGTTTTTAAAAGGGATTATTCTTCAGATCCTTACGTTTCAAAATTCTATTCTAAATATTTAGATTTGCAACATTATCTTAAAGTCTGTCCCAAAACCTGAAGAGAAATCAGTTACAATCTATTCAGTAAGTTCGTAATAAAATATGGAAATTCCCACAGATACTTTAGGAGTTTATAAACTTTGAAACAGCCTTCTTTGTTGGAACACTCTTACGGGAGCTCCAACATTCTCAGGTTTTTAAGACAGACTCTTAGTAAGTATATCTATAAAGTGTGTATATTAAATCCAGAAAGCGAAACATCGAATTTAGAGAAAATTTTACTGCATTTAAAATGCGGTAGCCTCTTCACTTATGCTAACCTATGAAAAAGAATTTGAATAAAATATGGGGTTTTGCAAGTTATTGAGTTTTTTAAAAGGGGACTGCAGAGCCCCCCGCCCAACTCAATCCACCGAGGGATGAATCATCTTTTCGGGGAGAACCCACTGATCGAACTGTTCATTTGTCAAAAGACCAAGCTCGATTCCAGATTCTTTCAGAGTCGATCCTTTCTTATGCGCATTTTTTGCAATCTTAGCCGCGTTATCATAACCGATATGCGGATTCAACGCTGTCACAAGCATCAAAGAATTATTCAAGTGTTCGTCGAGTTTCTCTTTGTTCGGAGTAATACCGCGCGCGCAGTGCTCCTCAAAAGAAACACAAGAATCGGAAAGTAATCGAATAGAATTCAAAACGTTATGAATAATCAGCGGTTTGAAAACATTCAATTCGAAGTTTCCAGAAGCACCGCCGATATTGACCGCAACATCGTTTGCGATCACTTGTGCAGATACCATTGTCATCTGTTCTGATTGAGTCGGATTAACTTTTCCAGGCATAATGGAAGAACCGGGCTCGTTTTCCGGAATACTTATTTCACCAATTCCACAACGGGGACCGGAAGAAAGCCAACGTATGTCGTTCGCGATTTTCATTAAAGAAGCCGCGATCGTTTTCAAAACCCCGCTCACCTCCACAAGAGAATCATGAGCCGCAAGAGCTTCGAATTTATTTTCCGCGCTTACAAAAGGAAGCCCAGTTTCTTTAGCTATCTGAGCCGCCGCTTTTACAGAGAACTGAGGATGTGTGTTGAGTCCAGTTCCGACAGCTGTTCCGCCTAATGCAAGTCTATAAACCGCCGGCAAAACCGCTTTTACTCTTGCAATATTGTAGCTCAATTGTTGAACATAACCGGAAAACTCCTGACCTAAAGTCAAAGGAGTCGCATCCTGAAGATGAGTTCTTCCAATCTTTATAATATTCTTAAATTCGTCTGCCTTCTTTTCGAGCGTATCTTTGAGTTGAACCAATGCGGGAATCAATTTTTGATTCAACTGTTCTGCAACAGCAATGTGCATCGCTGTAGGGAAAGTAT
Organism: Leptospira mayottensis 200901116; assembly: GCF_000306675.2. Lineage (NCBI taxonomy): Bacteria > Pseudomonadati > Spirochaetota > Leptospiria > Leptospirales > Leptospiraceae > Leptospira > Leptospira mayottensis. The sequence continues at coordinate 176,717 of NZ_CP024871.1, read as the reverse complement.
CGTTCGAGGACTGAGCTTTATTCACATCATCGTTCGGATGAATCGGCTTTTTAGAACCTTTCACGCCGCCGGCGATTTCGATAGCACGGTTCGAAATCACCTCGTTGGAATTCATGTTCGTTTGAGTTCCGGAACCGGTTTGCCAAACGGAAAGAGGAAAGTGTTCGTCCAACTTACCGGAAATCACTTCATCCGCGGCTTGAACGATGAGTTTCTTTTTATCTTCAGTGAGAAGGCCGAGTTCTGTATTTACGATTGCGGCCGATTTTTTTAAAATTCCCAAAGCACGAATCATTTCTCTTGGGAATCGATCGTTTCCGATATGAAAATGATGCAAAGAACGCTCGGTTTGCGCACCCCAATATTTGGAATCATCTACCGCAATTTCACCCATTGAATCCGTTTCGATTCTGGTTTTCATGAATCCTCCGAAAGATCACAATTTAATTGAAACGCAAGGTCTCTCAAGCGAAACATCAATACTTAATAAAACTATAATATACTTAAATCTTTATTCGTTTTGGAATCTTCTCAGAGTATCCGCAAGTACAGAAAACTCCGGTTTTTTAGCGGAAACATTGTCCATATAATCCAAAGTAGTTTGGATCCACGCCGGATCTGACTCCAATTCTCTCCGTATAAAAACGTGTCTTACCTGATTCATCGCTCTGATTTCCAGATATCTTCGTTTTTGGTCATAGTATATAAGGTCGGCCACTTTGTCTTTTCCGAATTCTGGGGAAGACACGGCAACAACGACTTCGTCGAGCCAAATCAGTCCGTTATTTTTACGATCCACATAATCAATCGCCTTTTGGACACGGGCCGGAATGAGCATTTCTTTTTCTTTGGGTCCAACGATTACTCCGAGAGATTTTTTCTTTTTCGATTTAAAGGGCTCATGAGAAGTATGATCCGTTTCTGTATTCTTAAAATCCCTTTTAACTTGCCCCTTGTTTATAACTTCCCGTTCTTTGGGAGAAAATTTGATCCCGAATAAACTTAGAATAAATTCGATGATTCTTTCCAAGATCGACTTGGAAGCCCTTTCGGAGCGAATTCTTTCTTTTTCCGTATCTTCTTCCCATTCGGCGATCGCCTTACTCAAACGAATCTGTTCGTCGACGGCAACTTGCCCGTCCTTTACGTCGGAAACTTCTTTTAAAAATTCATAGATTCCGCGGGGATAACCGTTTTGACGAATCAAATTATGAACCGAAGTTCTTCTTGAGCGAATCTCCACAAAAGCACGAAGGATCATAGCCTTCGCTAAAATCATAAGCCCGATCGTTTCCCCACTTGCACTTTTCCTTTCCTTTTTCAGGAAATCTTCCCTAGCACGAATTCGTTCCAAAATTTCACGGAACAATTCGGATCGACTCATTCCGACACTTTTAATCGCGGCATCATCCACTTCAAAATTAGAAAGATCGAAATGTACCGGTTCTTTGGATTCTTTAAAACGAAACAGATTCTCAGCCGTGATTAGATTAATCAAAGATTCCTTTTTAAGGTGTTCGAGAGCTCTTACGGTCTGTAGTAACACCTCATAAGATTTGATAAAATCTCCTCCTCCTATCCAACTTTTTCCGGATGTAAACGCAGGATGTTTCTTTAACTCCTGCAAGTATCTTTCTGCTTGAAAATTTCCGGTCAATTCGATCCAGGAAGATTCTTCTCCCGGGAGAATTTGGAGAAGTATTTTGCGAGCGATCACGGTAAATAAATCAAATATGATTTCCAATTCCGTAAACTTTCCTTCCTCTCCTTTTTCTTTGGAAGCATGTCTAAAACTCAAAAGTTCGTCCAGAGAAGGTTGAAACAAATGAAAGCGGGAATGCAGTTGCAACAGTGGAGACCTTGATCCTCTTTTTTCAATTGCCTGCAAAACTTCCGGTTCTACCTTGATAATGGAAAGCTGATTTAATATCTCTCCGGGTTTTTGATTTAACACTTGAAAGATATTGCTGAATAAATCACCACGAACTTGCAAACGACTGAGAAGAAATTCCAAAGAAAGAGATTCCAAATTTTGCATGGACTTTTCTAAAAATTTAGAGTCCGACAAATTGATCTGCATTCCTTTGTCGTCTACATTTAGATAATTCTGATGAACCCAGTTTTCGATCTCGGTATTTTTGGAAGCGTTCAGAATGAACTGATCTCTTGCATATAACATTTCAAGAATTGCTGCTACACTTTGAAGAAGACAACCTCGTTTTACTTTTACGATCTGATCGGCCTTTAAAGAAGCGGGACGAATAATTACGTCCGCGATCTGAAGTTCCCTGATTTCCTTTTGAAACTGAAGAAACTGATAAGATTGAATTCCTTTTCGTTCTTCTAAAAATTTAAGGTCGTGCAATTTGAGATGTTGAAGTTGCTCAATTTTTGTAAGAGCAAACGGAGATTGATTGAATAAGAAATAATTTTCCACTCCCTTTTCAATCAAATCGATATCCTTGAATGCTCCCGGATTGAATTGAAGCATCAGAACTTTGAGTTCCTGATCCCCAATCATATCCTGAGTATCCTCCCAACTTAAAGTGAAGGTTTCGGGAGTAGGTATTTGATTTTCAGATTTGGACATAATCCACCAAGTCCCCAAAGGATATACCATCAGGAGAGTGTAGAAAATTAGAAAAGTCTATTACTGTTTGTCTCAAAACCGGATTTTTCATTTTTGAAAAAGGTTGATAACACATTCCCGTCGCGATTCAGTATTCATTCGGAAAAGAATTTAATTTCTATGATTATCGGAATTTTTTTCAGACTAACTCAGAATCTTTTCCCGTAAGTAGGAGTTACAAAATCGTGGGCTTATACCGGTTTTCGTTAGTAACGTATTTTTCAACACAACCCATACCTTAAATAACAACATTTCAATTGTAGAAACTACTCCATACTTTTTGTCTACTGTAAAACATTCGTCCTCATTCTCGAATGTGGAAACTAATACAGTTATACACGTTCAAGAATCCGATTTATGTAGAAGTCGTTTTTGAGTTGTTTAGCGTTAAATTCTAATAATCCCCTTGAGAAATCCGAGATATTTTTCTCTCCCCGGATAAGGAATTCGAGAGGACCCGCTTGTAACCGCGACCTCGGCAACTGCGGGAGCTACATGAAATAAAACTCGCTTATCGAATGGTTTTGGAATCAGATATTCGGGTCCGAATGTAAATTTTTCCCCGCCATAAGCCTTACTTACGTCATCGGGAACGTCAAGACGAGCCAGCTCCGCCAATGCGCGAGCCGCGGCAAGTTTCATCTCCAGAGTAATATTACGAGCTCTTACGTCCAGAGCACCTCTAAAAATAAATGGGAAACCCAACACGTTGTTCACCTGATTCGGATTATCGCTTCTTCCTGTTCCCATGATTAAGTCGGAACGAACCGCTTTCGCAACTTGATAAGGAATTTCGGGATCAGGATTTGCCAATGCGAAGATTACGGGATTTTTTGCCATGGAACGAACCATATCCTCGTCCACCATATTCTCAACGGAAACACCGATAAAAATATCGGAGCCTTTCATCACGTCTCTAAGAGTTTTTGCATCCGTTTTTTGAACGTATCTCTTTTTGGATTCGTTCAAATCATTTCTATGATGATGAATCACACCTTTGGTATCAACAAGAAAGACTTGTTCCTTTTTGATTCCTATATGTTGAATGAGTTCTGCAATTGCAATTCCAGCAGCACCCGCTCCGCAAATTACAACCTTAACATCACTCGGTTTTTTACCAGTGAGTTCGAAAGAATTCAAAAGACCCGCAACCGTAATGATCGCCGTCCCGTGTTGATCGTCGTGAAAAACCGGGATATTCATCTTTTCGATGAGTTGCTCTTCGATATAAAAACTTTCGGGAGCTTTGATATCTTCCAGATTGATTCCACCGAAAGTCGGCTCTAGAAGTTTTACCGCATGGATAAATTCGTCCGGATCTTTCGTATTGATCTCTATATCAAACACGTCTATACCAGCAAACTTTTTAAAAAGAACCGCCTTTCCTTCCATTACCGGTTTACCGGCAAGCGCGCCTATATCACCGAGTCCTAAAATCGCGGTTCCGTTCGTGACGATACCTACCAAGTTGCCTTTGTTTGTATATTCGTAAACAAGCTCGGGAGAATCCTTAATTTCTAAACAAGGATAAGCGACACCGGGAGAATAGGCGAGAGAAAGATCGTAAGAATTCTGAGTCGACTTTGTAGGAACTACTTCAATTTTTCCCTTAGGGTGAAGTGCGTGGTATTGTAAAGATTTTTCCCTCATATGATTTTTCCCATGTTTTTCAAATTCAACCTTGCGACGATAAAATTTCATTTACCAACGCAGAACTTACTAAAGATTCTCCCGAGAACCTCTTCCGTGTCTACTCTACCGTTGACCTCACCGATTTCGGAAAGAGCATAATTTATTTCTTGGATATAAATTTCCGCGGGAGCCCCCTCCTCAATCAGACGAAGAGTTTTATCGAGACACCGAACAATGGTTTCGAAGTGATATCTTTGGCGTTCTTCCAAAAGGACATAATCTTCTACATGTCCCATCGTCCCGGCTTTTTTCTGAATCTCACCCAGAAGAATTGAAATTCCTTCTCTGGTTTTGCAGGAAATTTCACAGACGATTAAATCCTTTACGTCGGAAAATAAATTCGGATTCCAAGAAGAATCTCGAATATCGATCTTATTCGCAACGAGAATCGAACCTTCGAGTCGTCCTTTGGCTTTGACTATAAATTTTTTCCATTCCTCTTTTTTAGAAACGTCTATGAGAAAGAGTCGAATGTCGGCGGATTGAAATTCCTTTTCACTTCTTTCAATTCCCAATCTTTCGATATGGTCATCGGTTTCTCGAACTCCGGCAGTATCCACGAGTCGAACCGGAATTCCCTCAAGTAGGATTTCTTCGCTGATATAATCTCTCGTTGTTCCGGGAATTTCGGAAATGATCGAACGGTCTTTTCCGAGTAAAACATTCATCAAACTGGACTTGCCCGTATTCGGTTCTCCATAAAGAACGATCCTAAATTGTTGAATTAACTTTTCGGCAGAATCCGATTTGGCAATCACGGTTTGACAAAGAGTTTTAACTTTTTCGATACGAACCTTTCTTTCTTCTAAAGATTCGTACGTGAGGTCCTCGGTGGAAAAATCGATTTCCGCTTCGCATTCGGCTTTAAGCGAAATCAATTGACTCCTTAAGTTGGATGTGAGACGGGAAACTTCGCCAAAAACGTTCTTTTGCGCAAGTTCCAATTCAAACCGAGAACGCGCCGAGATGAGCCTACCAATCGCTTCCACTCCGGTCAGATCCAACTTCCCATTTAAGAATGCTCTACGAGAAAATTCCCCCTGTTTAGCTGGGCGCGCACCAGCCCTAAAAATGGCGTCTAACGCTTCTCTTAATAAAATCGGATTTCCGTGAAAGTGAAATTCGCAAAGATCCTCTCCCGTGTAAGAATTTGGCGCCTTAAAATAAAAGAATAATATTTGGTCTATTTTTCTATCGCCGATTTGAAACACACATTGAATCGCAATTCTCGGCTGAATGTCAGACAGGGGAAGAGATCTATTTTTTGAAAAAAGAAAGGAGGAGGAAATCAAAAGTGCTCCCGGACCGGACATTCGGATAATTCCTATTGCGCCGGGCCCGGAAGCCGTAGATACGGCCGCTATCGTATCATTCAAAGTTCACTTCTTCGAGAAGGTCGTTGTTCGGACCTTTTTCGACGATGTCTTTATATTTGTGTTTGTCTTTCATCGGAATGACTCTTACTTTTTTATAAGTGCCGTTTCCTTCCGATCTAGTAAAAACCTTTTCGTTCTCCTGAAGAGCCATGTGAATGATTCTTCTTTCAAAAGGATTCATCGGTTCCAATAATTTGGATTTTCCGGTTTTGGCAACGGTCGCCGCAACGGATTTTCCCAGTCGAACAAGGGATAATTCCCTTTTATCCCTGTAAGACTCAATATCCAGAACGATTTTCCTTCCATGTCTGATCTTAGAATCGACCATCAAGTTGAGAACGAACTGAAGAGCATCTAACGTAGCTCCTCTTTTTCCAATCACTAGTCCGGATTCCCTGCTTGCAACCTCAACGTAAATCTTGCCGTCTACGTCACCCATACCGACCACTTCGGCTTCGATCCCCATCTTTTTAAGAACGGTAAGAACAACTCCGTGAATGATTTTTTCTGCGGGAAGATCCCGAGAAGTTACGTAAGCTCGAACGATCGCCGGCTTTTTTTGGGAGATTCCGAAAAAACCTCCCTTCCCGGAATCAACGGTTTCAAAACGAACCTCATCCGCATTCAATCGGAGAGTTTTGAGAGTGTATTCTTCGGCTTCGGACTTGGATTTAGCCTCCGCTTCAAAGATGTAATTTTCCATTTGTTTATCCTCGATAATGAGTTCGCTGCAATTAAACTGCCTTTTTCTTTTCTTCGGTCTTTTTCAAATGATTTGTGACCCATTGTTGACCGATAGAAAGAACGTTCTGAAAAGTCCAATAAAGAGTAACACCGGAAGGCATGTTCCAGAAAATGTAGAGCATCATTACGGGCATTACGTACATTAGCATTTTCTGATTTGGATCCATGGATACCGAAGTCATTCTCGTTTGAAAAATCTGTGTTCCGACCATCAAAAGAGCGAGAAGATTTAAACCGATCCCGGTCTGAGTGAAGTAAGGAATCGCAGGAGAAGTC
>NZ_CP024871.1:162500-165000 GCF_000306675.2 Leptospira mayottensis 200901116 | reverse complement strand
CTTTGAACGAGTTTCTCTTTTTCTTCCATCAGTTTGGATATGATTTGAACAGAAAGTCTACAAGTTTCGGATACCTTCTTACCCAGTTCATCCGTCTCCCGCTCGAACGGATAATCGTTTATAAGCGAGATCAACGCTTTTATCTTTTCGCCGTTTTGTTTTTTTCCAGGCTCCACCATTTGAATATGTGTCTGCTCGAACTCCGCAATCCTAGTACCAAACAGTCCGTAACCAGCTCTTTTGCTAAGTTCCTTCAAATAAGGAATTGCAAATTTTTCTAGAGCATCCGCCTGACAACGATAATGTGCGATGATTTCGGGTTGATTCACGTAAGAACCATCCGGATTCAACTGAAGATCATCCAAAATGATATGGTAATCCGTAAGAATTTTCATCACGTAATTCTTCTTGGTCGCGTGTGTAAGAAAATCTCTTAGGAAGTCCGTCATAGGAATATAACTGTAAGGTTGAAATCCCCTTTTTAAAAGGGTAGAAAATTCGGCCTCAAGCGAAGCCAACTTCGGAAAAAGCCAATTTTTTCCTGCCTTATTTTTATGAAGCAAAAACGCACCTGGGCTATCTTCATCTGGAAGTTTCGGCTTTTTAGCTCGATTTTGAAGTATAAGGTCAATCATCTCTTCCGAAAATTGAAAACAAGCGGCTCGATACGGACTTACATCCGTTTTCGCTTCTTTCTGAGGACTTGCAATTGCGATTCGAGCCTGAATCTTAGCTCCGTTACGAACCAAAAACGGATAAATGAATGCTGACTTATTCTTACCTTTTTTCTCATAATCGACCAACTGTCTTAAGGCAAGATCGACGCTCGGCGGAGACTTAGCTTGTTCGCTCAGGTTCCTATATTTATTTAAAAGTTCCGCAAGTTTATCTAACGTAAGCAAGTAAGATGGATGAATACTTTTGGAACCGTGCTTTTCTGTCTTCTTATGCCAATCCCTAAGTTCGTCCAAAATACAACGCGCGGTTGCGGATAAGCCGACCGCTCCCTCGTTCAAAAAAATATAATCAGGCGCAAGAGATTGTATTTCGGTAGGTTTACCCTCTGCCAATTCCTCAAAGCTTATGTTTTGTTCGCTGCTTTCCATATTTCTTATCAAATCGACAACACAGTTCTTTTTATTGTCCAGTATTCCTCTTAAATGGCTAACCAAAACCATTTATTTCGAGAATTTTTCCAATACCTTCCCGATTCTCAAAATCCCTTCTTCGATCTCTTTATTTTCCCGAACAAAGCTCAATCGAAAACATTCCTGTTTATGAGACCAGTTCGGATCGGCTCCCGGAAAAAAAGTTTCACCGGGAACGATAATTACACCCGCTTTCTTCAAAATTGGATAAAGATCGTTAATAGGCAAAGATAAATTTTTTACCCAAATCCAAAGAAAAAAAGCACCTTCGCTTTGATGAATCCGATAGTCGACCTTGGAACTCCAATTTTTTAGAATTACTTCCTGAGCAAAAACCGATTTCTTATGATAAAAAGGTAATATTACTTTTTCACATAAATATTTCCAACGGCCCGAACGAAAAAGATCCAGCGCAATAAACTGTCCCGGACTGGCGCTCGTCAAATTGACAACCGAATTTGCCTTACGTAACATGGCAACCGTTTCTGAATCACCGAGTACAAATCCGGTACGGACTCCCGGAAGACCCAACTTAGAAAGACTAAATCCTTGAATCATACCCGGCCTGTGAATAAAGGAACTTTTTCCAAAGACCACGTTGGGAAATGGAAATCCGTAAGCATTGTCGACCAATAAAGGAATCTCTGCATCATTTGCTCTTTCAATCAAAAACTCAAGTTCCTGATCCGTGATCACATTACCAGTCGGATTTGTAGGTCGTGAAACGCAGATACAACCAGCATCCTGTTGCCAATTTTTAACTAAATTGAACTTTTCCAAAGATATAAAATATTTATAATATCTATCCCCGATTTCTCGAATCTCAGGCGTAAAGGACAAGAATGAATCGGACTCCAAAGTTTGATCTGTGTAACCGATATATTCAGGAAGAATGGGAAAAAAAATTTTCTTTTTCTGGCCGTTTCCAAAATTCCCTGAGAAAAAGTTTAATAAGAAGTAAAACGCGTTCTGACTCCCATTCGTAATTGCGATTTGGTCTTCAGTAATTTTTGTTCCGGATTCTTCCGATAAAATCGAAGCGATCGTTTCTCGAAGTTCCGGAATTCCGGAAGGTAATTCGTAACTTCCTATAATTCTCTGTATACTTCCGGACTCGATTTGTTTCGATATAATCTCCTTCCATACCTCGGTCATTTCCGGGATGAAAGCTGGATTTCCTCCACCCAATAAACAAGAATCGGGGTGAAAACACCCCAAATCGTCCATTAATTGTCCAATTCCAGTTTGTTCTGAAAACTTCCGGCCAAAAATAGAATATTGCATACCGTACCAAATTTCTTTCGAACTCTAATCCAGGAACTAGAATCTAAGCGAAAAGAGAAATTTTGTAG
>NZ_CP024871.1:140000-157500 GCF_000306675.2 Leptospira mayottensis 200901116 | reverse complement strand
GTCTGTCCCAAAACTCAAAACGATCACACCGATCCCCAGAGATTCTGATAAAATCGAATGGTTTTGGGACGGACTCTAAGGTGTAAACTTCGAAATTCTCTTTTCTGTTTATTATAATATTTGAAATATAAGTTTTTCGCAATCGAGCAAGTCCATGTATTAAAAGAAGCAACCCTAGAATCAAACTTAAAGAAAAAAGTAAACGCCTTTAGAAATGTTTCTTGAGTTAGATCTTCCTCGATCACTGGAAATCTTTAAAAGAAAACGATATACTGTTTTGTAATTTTCCTCATATAAAATTGAAAAAGAACTTCTCTTTAATTTCCCAATTTCAATTGTTCCAACAATATCGAAACTTGTCTCAAAAACTAGAATGCGGAAACTTTCACTTCAAGTGATTGAAAATAAACGTGCAATTGTAATATTGTTTTAACCTTTGAAACGCGGGAGTCCCACATTTCATTTTGACGGAAAAATGAATATGTAAAAGAAATTTCTTACGCCGAACTCATGTTAAAAAACGATCCGGGATTATTTAAAAAAGCCTCAATATCTTTCTCCGATGATCGGACCACCTACGACTTGCATCATCCTTTCTTTAGTTAATATTAAGTCTTCTCGGTTATCAGTCGCCATTTCACCGGGGCCGTCCAGATAGATCGCACCTTTCGGACAAGCTTCCTCACACATGCCGCAAAAAATACATCGCAGTAAATCGATCTCGAATTTTTTCGCGTATTTGTCTTCGGGATGAAGATGTTGAATTTCAGGAGTCACTTCCCCCGCTTCGATATAAATTGCGTCGGCAGGACAAATCCACATACAACAAAAGCAACTCGTACATCGTTCGCGACCTTGCTCATCCCGTTTCATTGTATGCATTCCGCGGAAACGCGTGGAATATTTCCTTTTTTTCTCCGGATATTCGATCGTGACCGTTCTTCTTAAAATCGCCGCTTTGACAAAATGTTTGAGTGTGATCCAAAGTCCTTTGCCGATGGAATAAAAATAAAATTTTTCATACCAGGAAAGTTTATGAAGACTTGCTACACGTACTACGTTAACGGTTCCCAACGCCAACCTCCTTAGGAGAAGAGGAAGAGGCAGATTCTTTGACCATTTCCGCCAACTTCTGGAAAACAGAACCGGAATTTAATAAACCTTTAGGCGGTTCCATCGCTTTTTGAAAACGTTGATTTAGCCCGTTCTTATTCGTAAAAGAGCCCGATTGCTCCGCGAATGTCTGAATTGGAATTCCAAATGCAACTTCACTAATCTCCTGAGTTAGATTAGTCTCCAATAATACAACAGTCGCATTGGAAAAAATAGAAGGTAAAAACTCTTTTATATTCTCCTTAATTATAAAGACCAAATCGACTTCCCCCGATTCGATGGCCTTGCGAACCGTGCCGATTCCCTGAGAAAAAACAAAACCGGAATCTACGGCACCTCTCGTATTCGGTCTTAAATCCGTAGTCATCAAAAAGTCTTTCTGTTCGGGGACCTTGTATTGAACCTCGTTAATTCTCACTTCTAGAATAACCGATTTTCCAAAAGACTCCACACTTTGTAGAATTGTTTTCAAATTCTCGTTCGACTCGGTTGCCCCGCCTAGAATCGCTATCTTTTTTGCATTTAGAATCTTTTCCGCAATTGCAGACAATACAACCGCGCTTTCCGAAATATTTCCATCCTGATAATAAGCGAATAATCGATTTTCATTCAACCAATCAATATCAAAACGTCCTGCATCGCAAAGAAAGTACATGTCTTTTTCCTCGTCGATTCGAGGCATGTATCGATACATTTTGTTATCTCTTACGTTTGTTGTGATGTTACAACCAGTACTGCAGCCGTGGCAGATCGACTCTGCATTTTTATACCACCATACTCTCGATTTAAATAAGGTCTTATTGTTAAGAAGTGCCCCCGTCGGACAAAGATCCGCAAGCGCGCCTTGAAAGTTATGTCGAATAGGTTCGCTTTTTGCAAGACCGATGATGGAATGATATCCTCTTTCAAAAAGACCTAGATTAGACTCCCCTACTATTTCTTCTTCGAAACGGACACAACGATAACAAACGATACAACGATTATGATTGATGATCAGATTAGTACCGATCTCTTCCTGAGGAACATTCCTTTTTTCTAATGTAAACCTGGAATTACTGTTTCCTTCCTGGAAGGCATTGTCTTGAAGTTGGCATTCTCCAGCTTTATCGCAAACGGGACAATCCAACGGATGATTGGCTAAAAGAAACTCCATCGTTCCTTCCCTCGCCTCTTTGATACGATCGTTTTTTGTGAAAATGGAAAGACCTTCCGTCACCTTTGTATTGCAAGCCACTTGAAGTCTAGGGACTCCTTCGATTTCGATCAGACACATTCTACACATGCCCACAATGGAAAGTTTAGGGTGATAACAGAAGAAAGGAATATCGACCCCGACATCTTTAGCCGCCGATATGAGGTTCTTTTTCTCATCCACCTCATATTCGATTCCGTCGATCTTGATTTTTACCATGGAATCATCCTTTTGATCGTGCCCGATACCGGGAAACAATTCTATAGAAACGTACTATTCTCATTCTGGCAACCCGTTTCTAAAAAGTTATTCGTTTGTCACTTCTTCCTAGGTTCTATTTTAAATTTATCGGATTCTTTCCATACGAATTGATTCCCATATCAATTTTAGATTTTAGAACCTGCTTTGGATCGCCTTAGGCGTTTTTGGATGAAAGTTTTAAAACATCCACATCCATTTTGAGACTGATTCTTAAAGCTCTAAGTCTTTGTAATAATCGGGAACGCGGGCCCATTTTTGAAACCATTGAGGATTGATCGCACGTTGATAAAGATACGCGTCCACAAGTACCAAATTAACTACAGCTTCAATAATAGGGACAGCCCTTGGAAGAACACAAGGATCATGACGGCCTTTGGCTTCTAGAGTGGTCTCCTCTCCTTTAAGATTTATCGTATTCTGTTTTTTAAAAATCGTGGAGGTCGGTTTAAAAGCGGCACGAATTACTAGTTCTTCTCCATTTGAAATGCCACCTTGTAATCCTCCAGAATTGTTCGTTCTCGTCCTGACTTTTCCGGTTCCTTCTTCCACATAAAATTCATCGTTATGCGAGCTTCCAGTCAAAAGAGTTCCCGAAAATCCGGAACCAACCTCAAATCCCTTACACGCAGGAATAGAAAGAACAGCCTTTGCAAGGTCTCCGTCTAATTTATCGTAAACAGGATCTCCTAATCCGGGAGGAAGATTATAGGACACACATTTGATTGTTCCTCCGACACTATCCCCTGTTTCTTTCATTTTGAGAATTAAAGAACGCATTTGATCCGCACTTGCGGCGTCCGGACAACGAACTTCGTTTTGATCCACTTCTTCTCTTGATTTCGGATACTGTTCACCGATGGTAGATTGAATCGTTCCGATCGAATCTACCCATGCAACGGTTTCAATTCCAAGATCGTCTTTGAGGATCATTCTTGCAATAGCGGCAGCCGCAACCCGACCGATTGTTTCCCTAACGGAAGAACGACCTCCTCCCACATGGGCACGGAAACCATATTTCATTTGATATGTATAATCCGCATGAGAAGGTCTGTATGTGGTTCTTAGATTTTCATAATCTTTAGAGTTCGTGTTTTGATTTTCCACGACTAGAGCAATCGGGGATCCGATCGTTTTATCTTCAAAAACTCCGGAAACCACACGAACCGTGTCGGTTTCATCTCGAGGAGTCGTAAGATTACTCTGGCCCGGTCTTCTTCGATTTAAGTCTTTTTGGATTTCTTCCAAACGAATGGGAATTCCCGCAGGAACTCCTTCAATAATAACCCCCACAGATTTTCCGTGAGATTCTCCAAACGTACCGACTTTAAAAATTTTTCCCCAACTAGAAGGCATAGATACCAAGAAAATAAGGTAAAGTCCAGGGATAAAGCGAGTTTCTAAAAGAAAGCTTTGGTTTTGTCAGGCCACGGAACGAGGAGCTGTTCCTCTAAAATTTTGATCGACTTTCTCATAAAGATTCGGTTCCAATTCTGGATCGATGATGTAAATAACCCTTCTCGGGTCCATACTGTTATTCAAATCGAAAACCGCTTTTCTTTTATCCTGACGGAAAGAATACGGATCATAACCTTGAATTTTGATCTTCCCCTTACTCGTAATCACTGGCCGGATTGTCCCGATTCTTTCTAAAATCGGTCTTGTTTGATGTCTGAAAATTTCTTTGATAACGCAGGTTTCAAAGTGCACTTTTTTTTGAGAATCCATCGAAACGACTATGACATAGTCACCCGGATTAAGAACGCTGCGATTATCGCAAAGACTCAAAGCCATTAGATCGAAAAAATCTCGAACAATCTTTTCGTTGTAAGAAAAGAAACTATTGTTCAAAATCAGTTTCATCGAAACAACGGCGTCGTATGCAGGACGCCATTCCTGATTCGAACTGAGGGAAGCGAATTCCCCGGAGATCGAGATAATTCCAGGATCTTCGTCCGTGTAAATATTGCTTAGAATATAATGAATCTGTTTCTGAATGTCTTTAATCAGAACTTGTTTTGATTTATCGTCTTTATACTTTTGAAGATACTCGGTCAATTTCCGAATAATCATATTTGTCGAAGGATAATTATTATTCAGACCTTCTCCACGGAAAGTTCTATGACTATTGAGTACCGCCGATTTGACTTCCGAATTGACTCCACTTAAATTTCCAATCATAAGATAACTGATGATTGGATGGTTTTTGATATAGTCAAATTCCTCTGGACGAAGATCGATATGATTCGGAAGTTTCATCCTAGATTTACCGACATCCACCATAAAGGAAGCAAGCATAACGTTTAGTTGTTTCATTTTTTGAATTTCGTTATCGTTTTTACTAAGAGCTTTCATCCCTCTTAATTTCATCGCCATGGCAATGACTGTACGTTTGGTCATCATCTCAGAAGCCGTTCTGAGACCGGCCTGTCCCATCACTTCAATCACGTTTACAAGTCCCAGTTCCATATCCGAACTTGCCTTAAAGTCGGCGAGAATATCGTCGATACCTTTTTGAACCAAACGGATATGATTGTTGGTCAACGGAAAGTGTTTAAGTTCCTCCAAAAGACCAGAAGCTTCCTTAGCAAGGGCTATCGCAAGATTTGGATTTACGAGTTTGGTAAAGGAAACTTCTCTTCCGTGAACCGCATCCGGATTTTTCGGTTTGATAAATTTATCTTTTTCCGAAATAAGAAAATAAATCCCCTGACTTTCAAATTTTTGAAGCCTTGTAACGTCTTCTTCGGATGCATCCGATTTTTTGTGGATTAAGATTTGGCCGTTTTTATTATAAAAATCGACCGGTACTTCACTCTGACTGATAAAACTCTTGATAACGTCAGAATTAAATTCGAATTTTTCCAAAAGTTCCTTATTAACCGAATGTGAGTTATGATTCATATTAGAATTCATTTTATCAAATACCTTTAGTTCCGTTTCGAAAGAGGTCTGTGTATCCTTTCACAATTCCTACTCAGGAAGAATACAGAATCGGACTGGAAAAAAATTATTTATGAAACGTACATTTTAACTAAAAGCCGCAAGAATTCAAAAAATTATTTCCTAAAATCATAGAAGATTTTTATAAAACGAACCGTAAGAAATTAAGTCCGTTCTTTCGTTTAGAAACCGGCTTTACGATCTTGAAACGATTTGAAAACATTCGTCGTAGTTTTATTCGAGAACATAAAATTCAGCGCCGGAATTCTGTCCTCGTTTTAAAATTCATAGTATTCTATTCCGTAATGACTGATAAAACGGCACATTACTGATTTCTATATAATAAAGTTCCCACCAAGATTTTGCTTTTAAACAAGATTTGCATTAAAATTGACGGTATACCTTTATACAGGGATCGTTAGTCCTTAAAGAGACCGAAAAGAGTCTATATATGAAATGATTGTTGAACTTTTTAAGAAATCATGTCATAGCTCCCATGAATTACGTCTCATTTTGGCTGCTTATCGTCTTTGAAATTATTTTTTCAAAGAATGGATGTGTGAGTTACTACATTTTAGGAATAGATCTGCAAAATTCAGGTTTGTAAGGGTTTCTACATTTTGCTTTTTGAATAAAGATTGACTTTCATAAAATGAGCTTCTTACATCAAATTCACGTTAAATAATGTCGGGGATTATACTACTCGGACGTATGAAAATGATACTAAAAATTAGCGAACAATTTTGTAAGAAGGTGGAAGTTTTCAAGAATTACGCTAACACTGAATTGTTAGCTTTTTTAAAGAAGATCACATATTCTAACTTTTGAAATAAGCTTATTATAATATCACTTTTATGCGCTCGGGTAGTAAAAAAATTTTATCAATGTAACCGAATTTTACCCGAAAGAATAAAATCTACGCGAATCTTCTTGAAACGTTTGGCAGCTTCGATAAAAGAAAAACTTAGAATTTTAGAAATACTTAATGTACAAAACTTCCCTGATTAAAAGAACCTTTATAAGATAAATCTTTAATTAAACGATGATCACAAAACTGTAATTTCGTGTAAAAATCTGATAGGGCAGTTCGTTATCCTTGGTTTGAATTTTAGAGCCTGCCTTAAAAACCTTTAAAGAATCAGTTACAATGATTCAGTAAGTTCGTAATAAAATATGAAAGTTACCACAAATTACGGTCCCTTTGGTAGTTTACGAGCTTCCAAGCATATTTTATAACCGTTAAGTTCTCGTCGAGGTTCCTATATTCCGAGGTTTTGGGACAGACTCTAAATACTTTCTTTGGGAATTTCACCAGTTTGTTTAGTTAATTCTTCGTAAAGATGAGCATCCATATTTGGATCTAGAACATACACAATCCTTCTCGGATCTTGATTTTTCTCAAGATTGTAAATCGCTCTCCTTCGATCGAGTTTTAACGAAGAAATATCAAATCCGGAAATCCTTAGTTTTCCCATATTACTGAAATTTGGTCGGATAGTTCCGATCCTTTCCAACATAGGACGAATCTGAGTTTTATACATCTCCCGAATGATACAAACTTCAAAAAACACTTTCTGATTGGAATCCTGTGTAACTACAATTACAAAATCTCCTTCTTGAATAAAGGGTTGATTATTACACAAGGAAAGACCGATGTGATCATAAAAATCCCTCAGAGTCCTTTCATTATATGCAAAAAAACTATTATTCAAAATCAACTTCATCGCAACCAAAGGCTCAAACGGTTCTCTCCATTCCTGTCTTGTGGTTAGGGAAGCAAACTCTCCCGCAATGGAAATAACTCCAATATCTTCTATGGGAAGGTTATTGGTGAGAATATTCCGTATCTGTTTTTGGATATCTCCGACTAAAACGGCCTTCATCGGATCATCCTTATATTTTTCCTTATAAAGATTGAGCTTATGAACAAGAACTTTCGGTTGAGGGTAATTATTGTTCATGCCTTCGCCTTTGTGAGGACGGTGGTGATTGAGAACCAGGGTTTTGATGTTATCATCTAAATCTGGAAGGTTAGCCACCATAAGATAACTGATAATCGGGTGATTTTTGATGTACTCGAATTCTTCCGTCTTCAGATCCTTTTGCACCGGAATTTTCATCTGAGTATAACCCACATCCGCAAGATAAGAAGACATCATCAAGTTCATCTGATCCAACTTCTTCTGTTCCATATCCACTTTGGTAAAAACCTTTCCCGCTCTTACCTTCATCGCCATGGAGATCACGGTACGTTTCGTGAGTATCTCGGAATCCATTGGAACCCCGGCATTACTCATAACTTCAATGATATTGACTAACCCGTTTTCCATATCGGGCGTAGATTTAAAGTCTTCTAATATTCCGTCGATAGATTTATTAAGATGTCTTACCTGATTTCCGTGAAGAGGAAATTTTTTCAATTCGGATAAAAAGCCTGAGGCATTTCTCGCAAGTTCGACGGTTAGGTCAGCGTTAACTAACTTAGCAAAACTTACTTCCCGACCATTTACGGTATCCGATCCGGAACCTTGTTTTCCACCGGCAATTTTTTCAAATTCGGATTTTAGAAAGTAGATCCCCTGGTTTTCAAACCTTAGTAATTTTGTAATGTCCTCTCCGTCAGCATTTTCTTTTTTATGAATGAGAATTTGCCCGTTTCTGTTGTAGAAATCAACCGGAATGACGCTATTAATTTTAAAGTGTTGAATGATCTCTTCTGTAAAATCGAATTTCTGTAAGTCTTTTTGGGCGTCCATGAGAATAATCTTAAATAGTGAATTTACTTTTTGAATACAGTGACACTAGTTAACGTATATTAAATAGCGGCTCAAGAATTCCATTGTTAATCCATGAAAAGGCGGGAATAAACTGTTTGCACTGAATATTTTTTATAAGAGACGAAAAAAAATTATTTTATCGATTATTTCCAGGAAGAATTTAAACTGATCTCAAGTATATTCCGGCTTACGCGATCTTCTAATGACGAACCAGCAAACCCTCTTCCTCTTTTTGTATCGGAAAGTATAAATGTATCTTGAGCCCGATTTCCGGTCCGATCCGTCCGAATCGTCGCGGAATGAATGTTAATCCCGTTTTCTTTGAGCACTCCAGTAATAAAATAAAGGAGACCCTTTCTATCCGGAGCTTCGAGGATAAATTTAGTTTTAGTTCCCAATTCTATATCTTCGAATTCCAACTTGGAATCGGGGCCGAGATGATAAGTATTTCTAAGATCGACCTCGCTTGAATGATGAATAATTTCTTCCAAAGCGAAATCGTCGGTAAATACGGAAGACATTAAAACCCCCAATTTAGAAGCCTTGATTTTAGAATCTGTTTCATCTGATTTTAATGTAAAAATATCGTAGCTATAAAACTGGCCTTCCTCTTCTATCGTCTTGATGTCGCCGGAAACGATTTCCCAGCCCATAAAAAACATGGCTTTCACCATTTTATGAAGAGTACCGGGAGCAGTTTCGGAAGTTTTTAGAGTAACCGTATAGAATCCATCGTTCTCTTTATAGTGAAAATGAATCATCCTATAGACCTGGTTACAAAGATAATTGTGCGTTTCAAAAAAAACGACTCTTTTCTGGACGTATTCTGTCTCTTATTCGGTGAAAAATTCTTGCCTCAGGGTTTCGAAGGAAAACAGTCAAAGTAGAGTGGAAATGAGAGATATTTGCCAAAAATAAAAGGAACGACATTTCCCAAAACGGTATGAAAAGACCTCTTGAATACAACCCGGACCTCATCCAAAAATCGGAACATCTACCGCTGGAAAAGGAAAAAGGCTCCGCTAAAAAATGGAAAGCCCTGAATCCGAAAAAGGAAAAACCGAATTCGGAAACGGAAGGTGCACCAGGTCTTTTGATTTTCGGATTATTCCGATTCGCCAAAAAATATAAGGGAAGAATTTCCGTCATAATTGGGCTTCTCTGCTTCGAAATCGGATTTTATGCGAGTATCCCTTTTAGCTTTAAATATTTAATCGACGAAGCCCTCATTAACCGAAATCAAAATGCACTTTATTGGATCGGAGCCTATCTTGCAATTGGAACGATTACTTTTACAATTCTTGGAACCGTAAGGGACTATCTTTATAACTGGGCTTCCGCAAGAATTATCCAAGATCTTCGATTGCAGATGTACGAACATTTAGATCGATTGAATTTGGATTTTTTTTCCAACAATAAGTTAGGGGATATTCTTTCCAGGTTTTTCAACGATCTTGCAGCATTAGAACACGCTCTTCTAGCATTTATTCCTTGGGGACTCGGCCCTCTTTTAGAGGCAATTTTTGGGACTATTCTACTTTTTTTATTGGATTGGAAGCTTGCTTTGATCGCATTGCTTATCTGGCCAATCAGTTTTTTAGGGCCTGGCTTTTTATCTAGAAAGTCCACGGAAATCAGCTACACAAGAAAATTAGAAGAAGCTCAAGTACTCAGTTTGGTGGAAGAATCCATTTCCGCACAAAACTTGATCCGGGCTTACGATCTAAGCGATTATTTTTTCAACAGATTCAAGAACAACTGTGAAAAACTGTTTCAAGTTTCTCTTCGACTCGGGCTGACGAACTCCTATTTGGAACGTTCCGCAGGTTCAGGAATTCTACTCCTTCAAGGAGTCCTCTTACTTGTGGGAACTATATTCGCATATCATAATGCGCTTAGTATCGGAACTTTAGCGGCTTTTTTACCTCCGTTTTTAAATTTAAGTTATTCCTTATTGTACCTTTCCCAATATTTACCTGCACTGAATCACGCGAGTGGATCGGCAAAACGGATCTTAGAATTATTACGTGCTCCCGTATTCGAATCAGATCCGGAAGAATCTTCGATCCCAGAATTGAAAGAGGCGATCCACTTCGAGAACGTTCATTTCCGATACAAGGGAAGATCAAAAAATCTAAGCGATATCACTCTCACCATTCCCAAAGGAAGTTATACTGCCATCGTAGGAGGTTCGGGAGTTGGTAAAAGCACTTTCATCAAGCTTCTCCTAGGAATGGTGCAACCTAATGAAGGAAAAATTCTTTTTGACGGTATGAATCTAAATTCCCTATCCAGAAGTTCAGTTCGATCCCTAATAGGTGTGGTATTTCAAGAAACCTTTCTTTTCAACACTACCATCTTTGAAAACATTCGTATCGGTAAACCAAGCGCTACTCTGGAAGAAGCGATTGAAGCGGCCAAAAAAGCTGAAATACATGAGATGGTTCTCTCGTTACCTATGGGCTACGAAACAAACGCGGGAGATAGAGGAACCAAACTTTCCGGCGGAGAAAGACAAAGAATCGCGATAGCAAGAGCATTTTTAAGAAATCCTCAGATTCTTCTTTTGGACGAAGCGACTTCTTCCTTAGACCCGGTGACGGAAGCAAGAATTATGAAAACCCTTTCTTTGCTAAGAGAAGGAAGAACGGTAATCTCGGTTACTCATAGACTTTCCACAATCCGAGAAGCGGATCAAGTTTTTCAAATGCGCAATGGAAAACTGGAAAGATTTTCCGTTCCGGAACCCGAACAGCAGGCCATGGTCTTGTAGGAATTTCTTTTCTTACTTGCAATTTTTTTCCCAGCTAAATTACATTCTTTCCAATGCTCTTAGTACCCACATACATCGCTGATTCTCCGATCGGCGGTTTCGGTCTTTTTGCCGGCCGAGAAATTCAAAAAGGCGAATTGATTTGGAAATACCATCCTAAGACGGTCTGGGTTTTAACCGATCAAGAACTGAATTCCCTTCCTCTATCCGTTCAAGAAATGTTTCGCACTTATTCCTATCAAACCGCCGGAAAGTGGTTCTACTGTTCGGATAATTCCAAATTTATGAATCACAGTGACGATCCAAATACGAAAGAAGACTTTACGAGCGATCAAACAAACCCAATGGGACAAGATATTGCAACGAGATTGATTCTAAAAGGAGAAGAACTCACATGCAATTATAAACTTTTCGACGATAATTGGAAAATAAAACTCGGTTTAATTTTTTGACGCTTTTATTTGTTCTTTGAGTTGAATTGCAGCAAGAGCATAACCTCCGTCCGCCGAATCCACAAAATGGACTTCTCTCACGGAACCCTCGTGTAAAGCGCAAGTCATCAAAGCCCTATCGGAAACGTGATATCCGTAAAAGAGTTTTCCTTGTTTATAAAGGTCGTCCAAAAATTTGAGAAACGATTCTCTGGAATCGGAATCACAAGCAACGACCATCTTTAATGTTCCATCGTATTTCCTAAAATCGGAAGCAAGTACTTGAGATTTTCTTAATTCTCGTAATTCCATTCCGTTCACTTTCGGACCAAACTTCCACTGTGTATTGATGGCAAGGTTGAGCGTAATCCCTTCGATTTTGATCTTGAACATTCTTAAAAAATGAAAAATTCCTTTTCTGCTTCCAGAGTGAACTGTTGCTTCTTTACGAAAATATTTTCCAGATAGATCCACTTTGATTTTTTCTTCTTTAAGAGGATGAATTTCAACATCGTTCCCCAGGAGAACGCCAACCTGATCCAAGACAATTTTCAACAATTCTTGATCAGAAGCGACGCTCGAAGAATTCATCTTAATGATAAACGAAACCGTTTCTCCCCGATGGCTTGGAATATC
This sequence comes from Leptospira mayottensis 200901116, assembly GCF_000306675.2. Taxonomy (NCBI): domain Bacteria; kingdom Pseudomonadati; phylum Spirochaetota; class Leptospiria; order Leptospirales; family Leptospiraceae; genus Leptospira; species Leptospira mayottensis. The sequence continues at coordinate 145,377 of NZ_CP024871.1, read as the reverse complement.
CTGCCAACGACAAGTAAAACCTGTAAAATCCGGTTTAATCTTAGCTTTATGAGTCAAAGGGATAATATAAGGATTCGTCAAATCGTCACTCTTAATGAGATTTTCCGCCATATCTAAAGCGTTTCCCGTTAAGATCGCCTGATTGTAAAATTCGGAAATTTTTAATTTACAAAGTTTTAATTCTTTACCGCTTTTTTTCAACTCCCCTATGTTTACGATTCCAACTCTAAGCTTCAAGCCGAAGTTACTTTTCACCGATTCTCGAATCGAAAATAAGATATCTTTCGCTGCGGAAAGAACACTGTCCGGAAGCAACAATGTCATGCCGTCTCCTCCGAATAAAAACGGATAATCCATATCCCCCATGAGGTTGGAGACAGCCATCGCCGTGATACCACCCGCAATGTTTACGTCCTTATAATGCCCATTTCGAATTGCATCCGTCGAGTTCACTACATCCGTGATGATTATATTCCAATCGTCCGGAACGGTAAAATAATTGGAAGGTTCTATAATCTCCGTAAAAGAGGAAAGTGCTGGCAGATATTTATAAAAATTCTGAGTATTCAACGTTGATTGTCGATCGATGGTTTGAATCATCTTATTTCACCTAATAATAGTTATATTTTATTCCCAAAAAGAATTTTAAAAACTCCCTTATATTGAAAAAACTTTACATTTTTAGAAATCAATCTGAATCGAATTCAAAAATTTCGAAACAAATAGATGCTATACTTGGAAGTTCTTGAAATTTTTACACGTATTTTTCTTAACTTACCCTAAAACCCAAAATTGGAAACCAAGAACCACCACACTTTCATGTATTGTTAAATTCAGTCAAGGTTCTCCAAATCCAACATACTGCTTTTCAGAGGTCGAAAAATTAAGACAAAATGGCGCCCCTTCTGGGCTTGAAAACCGTGGGTTAGATGCAAGCATTTACCACAAAACAAGAAAACCAACAGAAGGAACGTAATGAAAAGAAAAGTATATGTAGGAATGGATGTCCACAAAGAAACGATTAGAATTGCGTGTTTAACGAACAATACAAAGGAAATAGTAAAAGAACAGCAGATAAAACATAATGAGGTTCAGATCAAAAAGTTCGTCAATAAACTAAAATCAGAATGGAACGAGATACATAGTTGTTACGAGGCGGGAGTAACCGGTTATCCACTTTACAGAAATCTAAAGTCTTTGGGAGTGAATTGTATCCTTGTAGCGCCAGGAAAGATACCAAGACAAAGTTCGGATAAGATCAAAACCGATAAAAGAGATGCGATCAAATTAGCAAAATTATTGCGAAGTGGAGAATTAGAATCGATTCATGTACCGAGTGAAGAGGACGAAGCGGTAAGGGATTATTTGAGATCCCGTGACAGCCTTCGTTTGGATTTAGGAAGGAATCGTCAAAGGTTAATGAAATTCTTATTAAGAAAGGGTATAACTTACTCAGCAACAAAGTATTGGACAGTCAGTCATAACAAATGGTTGAACAATCTACAGTTTAACAACGAGATCCTTCAAGAGACGTTTAACGACTATTATAGTCGAGTAAGAGTTCAAGAAGAGAATTTAAAAGCGATGGATAAGAGGATACAAGAGATAGCGGAAAGTGAACCGTATCGAGAGAAAGTGGGAGTATTAAGATGTTTCCGAGGAGTGGATTATCTAACCGCAATGTTTTTACTTTGTGAGGTTTGTGACTTCAAACGATTCAAAACGAGGGTGGAGGGTGTCAGCGTTCCTGTGTAAATGACATATCTTAAAACGAATCGAACTTCAACCGATCGCCGAAAATAATCGAAAATTGATTCATTGCTTTTCCCCAATCTTGAATAGGCATGGTCCATTTTTTAGACATATTATTCAAAGCTAAATAAAGAAGCTTGATAGCCGCTTCATCGGTAGGAAACGAACCCCGATTCTTGATAATTTTTCTTAAACCCATATTCATAGATTCGATGGCGTTTGTGGTGTAAATCGCCTTACGAATATTAGGTGGATAAGCCAAAAAAGGAATCACCGATTCCCAATTGTTTCTCCAGGACTTGCTGATCATCGGATATTGACTGTCCCATTTGGTTGAAAAATCATCAAGGCTTTTCTTAGCAATCTCTGCCGACGGAGATTTGTAGATAGCCTTTAAATCAATCATCAACTCTTTCTTCTGTTTGTAAGAAACCCATTTCAAAGAATTCCTTACCATATGAACGATACAAAGTTGAACTTGTGCATTAGGAAAAACTGATATGATCGTATCCGGAAATCCCTTTAACCCGTCGACACAAGAATTAAGATATCTTCAACTCCGCGATTCTTTAAATCGGTTAAGATCTGAAGCCAGAACTTCGCTCCTTCAGTGCGTTCTACCCAGATCCCAAGAATCTCTTTTGTTCCCTGTAAATTGATTCCTAAAGCCAAATAGAAGGATTTGTTCACTACGTGGTTACCATCTCTCACCTTTACGACTAACGCGTCCATGATGAGAATCGGATATACTTTATCCAAAGAACGATTCTGCCACTCGATCACCGTTTCCAGTACCGAATCGGTTACTTGAGAAATTAGATCCGATGAAACCTCAACTTGATAAATTTCTTGGAGATGTTCGGAAATTTCGCGAGTTGTCATTCCGCGTGAATACATCGAAATGATTTTGTCATCGAAGCCGGTAAAACGTGTCTGACCTTTTTGTATGATCTGAGGTTCGAAACTGCCGTTTCTGTCTCGAGGTATTTCCAAATCGATTGTTCCAAAATCTCCTTTGAGCTTTTTGTTACTTTTGCCATTCCGAGAATTTCCTGTGTTATTGCCCAACGAGGAATTCTTCTCATATCCAAGGTGATGCGTCATCTCACCTTGCATCGCTCGCTCTATCAGTGATTTCGTTAGTTGCTTTAAGAGGCCTTCATTTCCCAGTAGATCTTCAGGACTCTTATCTTTGATTAATTCATCGAGTAGCTCTTCAGCTCGATTTTTGGGTTTGCTCATATTGGGTTTATCCTTGTTACTTTTTGGTTATTCACAAGTCATTTACACAATCGACACGACACCCTCGACTTTAAAGTCGTTACTGACTAAATGCAGTAGTTTCTAAAATTTTGAGACGGATTCTAAGTAGTATCACTTGATTTCTTTCACACTCTAAGTCTCTTACAAAAGAAACTTTGAAATAAAATGAAAGAATCAGATCACTATTTTCCTACGAACTTATGACTTGACCCAAAATCAATAATCAATAATCAATAATCAATAATCAATAATCAATAATCAATTTTGAGATCCTTAATCTTTTTATCCAAAGTATTTCGATTAATCCCTAAAAATTTGGCGACTCTAGTCTTGGTATACTTGAACTTTTTCATCGCATACTTAATCAGGCGGGCTTCCACCTCACCTATTATAACTTCAATTGCTCTTCCATCAAGAGCGTCCAAATGAGAGGAAGAAAATCGGGAATTGGCTATTTCCAAGGATGTTTCCGAATCACCCATTTCAAGATCGAAATCTTCGTTTCCGTAGAGAAGACGTCCATTGATCTCGGAGAAATCTTGGATATCCAACATTTCTAATTGTGAAAGAACAACCGCACGTTCGATAACATTTTCAAGTTCTCGGACATTTCCAGGCCAGTTGTAATTCATCAAAAGCTTATGTGCTTCTCTTGTAACCCCCGTGATTTTTTTACCGTTTTCTTCTGCATACTTCGCGATAAAGTGATTGATCAAAAGAGGAATATCGTCCGCTCTTTCACGAAGAGGTGGAGTATGCATATTTACGACATTGAGTCTATAAAAAAGGTCCGGTCTGAATTTTTTTTCCGAGATTAGTTTTTCCAAATCGGCGTTAGTCGCAGCGATAATCCTCACGTCGATCTTCTTCGGTTTTATAGAACCGACCGCTTCGATCTCTTTTTCCTGAAGAACTCTCAAAAGCTTAGATTGCAAATTGAGATCCATCTCACCGATCTCATCAAGAAAAATAGTTCCTGTATCGGCCATTTCGAATTTTCCTTTTTTATCCGAAACCGCCCCGGTAAAAGAACCTTTCTTGTGACCAAAAAGTTCGCTTTCTAGTAAATTTTCCGGAATCGCCGCACAATTGATTTTAATAAACGGCTTATCTGCACGGGACGAATTATAATGAATCGCGGACGCGATCATTTCTTTACCAGTTCCGGATTCTCCCGTAATTAAAACGGAAGCTCTTGAATCCGAAACGAGATGAATCATCTCGAAAAGTTTTTCCATCGGCTTGGACTTTCCTATCAAAGAGCCAAACTTATATTTATTTTTTAATTCTCTTTTAAGGAGAACGTTTTCTCTTGAGATCTCTCTTTTTTCCTCGTCAATAAGTTTTTGAATTCGAATTGCTTGGTAGATTACGGAAGCGACTACTTGCAGAAAGTCTAAATAAGTTTTTAGGTCAATATATTTTTTATGGACAAAATAAACGCTCACGACCCCTAAAACACCCGTATCGGATTTGATTGGGGCCGCAAGAAAACTAACGTTTTCTGGGTTATTTTTAAAATGAGCGGCGTTGCCCACTCGATTTAAAAAATTTTCGTCGTTTGCGATCGATTCCACGATGACAGGCTCGCCCGTTTCAAAAACTTTTCCGGTAACTCCCTCTCCAGGAAGATAAACCCCTTTTTCCATTTCTTCGGCGGTTAAACCGGAAGCTGCTTCGAGTTTCAAAATCGCTTTTTCAGCTTCGAAAAGAACGATACTTCCACGCTCTAAGTTTAAGGATTTTTCTAAACGATCCATGATGTCTTCGAAAATTTCCTGAAGAACCAATGTGGAAGTAACGGTTCTAGAAATATCGATTAACACCTGTTGTATTTTATTCTTTTGTTCGAGCTGTCTGAAAATTTGTAGGTTCTTAAAAATCTGTGCGGCTTGATTGGCAAGAGTCGAGATAATTTCTAGGTGCTCATCATTAAAAGCACCTTTCCGACTGGAATCCAGAGAAATAACACCGATTACTACGTCCTCGACGATCATAGGAACCGCCAACTCCGACATAATATCGTCCTTTATGGAAATATAATGCGGATTAGCCGTAACGTCGCTAACGATCATCCCTTCACCGGATGCAGCTACAATTCCGGTAATGCCTTCTCCAACCTTTAATTTAACCTTGGTTCTAACAGAAGGATTCATGCCCCGAAATGTCACGATATCCAAAACGTTCTCTTTTTCATTGATCAACATCAAAGAACCAGAACCGACTTCGCAAATCTGAATGCAACGTTCTAGAATTAAGTCTAGAAGTTTATCCGGATCCAAAGTAGAATTCATGGCAGTTGCAACTTCTTGTATAGATCTTAAAGGACTTGGCTTTACATATCCTGACATGCTTAAAATTT
>NZ_CP024871.1:132500-137500 GCF_000306675.2 Leptospira mayottensis 200901116 | reverse complement strand
GGAAACGTTTGCATTTAATATTCTCAAACTGGTTTGAGCTTGTTTATCTATGAGTTCCTTAAAAGTATTTAATGTATCTTCCAAAATCATTTTTAGTTTTTCTTGGCTAAGTGCCATCTCAAGTTTTCTCTTCCTTTCTTCCAATTCCACTTTTCGGACGGGATCAAACCCTTTTTCTTCCACTCTTCTTTTTACTTCAAAAGTATGAAGCTCCGATTCAATCTTGCGAATCTCCGAAAGAATTTGTTTTTCCTTATCTTCCAATCCATCGCCGGAAGTATAAGATTTTTCTTCTTTTTTAAGGACGTTTTCTTTTTTCGAAGATTCGTCCCACGGAATTTCATTTTTTTGCGTTGTTTCTTCCGACTTTTGAGCAGTAACAGCTTCCGTCTCACCCGCAACAGCTACGAGTTTTCCATTTCGAAACTCATAATGGATTTTCATATTTAAAGAGCGGATTTCGGCTCGATCTTTCATCGCTTCCGAGCGAAATTCGGCAACGTGTCCAAGCTCATGAGAAATGACGTGGAGAACAGATACGGAAGCAGGAGCACTTTCCAACTGTCCATGACCAATATAATGCAAAGATTCGTCTCTACCGAGTTGAATTTTATTTCCTGGACTGACTCTCATCCTAATATTAGTGTCGGCTTATATACCCACGAATTAAGGGCAAGTATATAAAATATTTCCAAAATCGAAGGAATTCTTTGATAAAAAGAAAAATAGAAATTATAACAAGATTAACTCAAAACCTATTCGAAATATGCGGAAACTCACCCTTACGGTATTCGACAACGAAAAAAGTTGTTCAAAAACCCAAAGGGGAAAAGTAATTTATAGGAACTTCTATATTTTGTTACGAACTTATTAAATATTGATTTCTCTTAAGTTTTTGGGACAAACCTCAATCGGCAGAAGCAATCTTATTTAAAATCTCGGCAATTACAGCATCCGACAAATCGTGAAATACAAGTCCGTACTTATACTTTTCTTGAACCAAATCTTTTCGGATAATATCTGCCTCGATTTCAACAGAAAATAAAGGAGACATAAATTTCACACGTTCCCCCAAAAGAATTTCTTCTCGTGAGCTAATCGAGGCTCCAATCATACTCATATCTTCTAGATTTCCCAAAATCTCATTCTTACCAAGAACCATTTTTATTAGATTGTTTTTTCGGAACCGTTTGTAAAAACGCTTATCGGTAAAAGCATCGATAGCGACTTTTTTCTGTTGCCCCATTTCGATTTGCATAGTGCAATCCAGAATAACTCAAATCGAACGAAATAAAAGAAAATTTTTAAGAAAGTGAGGATCAATAAATCTAAATTCTTTTTAGAAAAATTCTTAAAAAAGAATCAAAAGAAAAAAACGATTCCTAAAGAGAAAACGAATCGTTTTCTCTCCCTAAAAGAACTTTCATCTTAGTAGAGGCTTCAGATTCCTGGTGAAAAATTCTAGAAATATCTTCGTCTTTATGATCCGGTTCATGATGCGTTAACACCAATTGCTTGACTTCTAAAATTTCTCCACAACGAATCGCAACCTTACCGGAGGTATGCCCCCAACCTACTTTTTTTTCGGCTTCCTCTGAACTATATTGAGCGTCTATGATAAGCATATCCGTTTCTCCGAAAGACTTCTTGAGTTCAAAAAACTCTTCGAGATCAGGCTCCTGAACTTCAACATCGGTACAAAACAAAAAGCTCTTACCCTGTTCCTCAAATCGAAATCCGGTACAATTTCCCGGATGTCTCAGAAGAAAAGGAGTTATCTTTACGGATCCGATGTTCGTACTTTTATTTTTTTCCAAAAGGTGGAAAGTTTTTTGAGACATCATACCAGAAAACGAAACAGGAAAATGCTCCTCGTTTTGTTGCCTTTCAAATCTTTCCTGAAGGTTGGGGATGGTAGAATAAAAATGAATATCTATGTCAGGAAAATAAGCGGGTTTAAAAAACATCCAACCTTGTATATGATCCCAGTGAGTATGAGTAATCAAAATGTGAATTGAATCTCCGGGTTTTAGACCCTCAGCAAGTAGATCATTTCCTAATTGTCTCATTCCGGATCCACAATCGATGATGTAACGCTCCCCCGACTCAGCTCGTACAAAAACGCAAGTAGTATTTCCACCAATTGTTCTAGATAGAGAAGGGTCTAAAGAATCTAAAAATCCTTCCTCTGAAAACATTCCGTTCTTCCGCTTGATTTCGGAATGAGCCGCTTTCAAAATTTTAAGAATTTTTTCTCTGTATTCCGATTCACTTAATGGTGTGGGGAGAGAACCACGTACGCCGTATAATTTTATTTTCACTGTATTATATTAGACAAACAAAATGTGTAAAATTCCCTGACGATAGCCATGTCCCAAGATCTTGAACAAAAACTCTGGTCGATCGCAAGCGGGATCCCTTTCGTTTCGGATTATTTTTTACAGGCTAGCCCCGCAAGGAAACTGAAAAAAGAAAATTTATTCTCAAAAGTGTTCGAGACATATTTTTTAGAGTTAGGTTCCGGATGGGGAGAAGTGGCCATTACCATGGCTCTTCAGAGGCGGAATACAGGTTTCGTATTGATGGAAAAGAAATTTGATCGTATCCGTCACACGATACGCGAAATTGAAAAACATTCCCTTGATAATGTGAAAATTCTTTGCGTTAACTTCAATTGGTTCTTAGCGGATGTATTTGAAGAAAACCTATTTTCCGAAATTTTACTTAACTTTCCAGATCCCTGGCCTAAAAAAAGGCATCATAAAAAAAGAACTATAAATTCCAAATTTCTAGAATCTCTTAAAGTTCTTCTTCCGGAAAAAGGCAAGTTTTCCTTCGCAACGGACTATGGCCCGTATGCAAGAAAGACAATTCGTCTTTTCAGAGATTCGGAAACTTTCAAACCGGAAACAATGGAATTCAAATCGGAAAGAAAGGAAATTCCCGTTTCTCATTTTGAAAGAAAAAAACGGAAAGAAGGAAAAAGAATCTATTATATCGACCAGATTCTGATTCGAAAATGAACTTTTGCTATAGTAATATTTATAAAAGAGCCATAACTCTAAATAGAAAATTATATTCGATTAAATTTAGAATACCGCCTCTTAAACCCGCCAACATGAAAGAATAAATTTCCATCATAAAATCGATTCCATTCGATAAAATTAAGAGTCTGTCCCAAAACCTCAGAATATAGAAACCTCGACGAGAACTTAACAATTATAAAATATACTCGAAAGCTCGTAAACTACCAAAGAAACGTAATCCGTGGGAACTTCTATATTTTATTACGAACTTACTGAATTATTCTAACTAAGGTTTTAGGACAGGCTTTTAATTTCAATATGTACTTTGCTGATCTTTTAACGATAAACTAAAGAATAAATTTTTCCCTCGTCATCCTTCAATGGATAAGACCAAATCGGTTTACCATCGATTCCATAACGAATCGCTTTTCCAGATTTAAATAGAACGATTCCATCATCTTTTTTGCCTGGAAGAATTCCTTCGATATCGGACGCTTCCACGGTAAATGAACTTATTTTGAGTGAGTTTGATTCGACGCGATACACAGTTTTTCCCGCACGAAACCAAAGATAAGGAGAACGAACTACGAACTGGGAAGCGGAATCGTTCGGAAGATCAATTGAAGTAGATTTTTCGTTATCGATCGAAATGATTTTTTTTCCGGACAAAAAGAAAATTCCGGTTTCATAAGATCCTAAATATCTAAGTTCTCCGGTTCCTTTTTGAGAAATCGTTTTGGCATTCAAATCCTTTAAAGAAGAATCATATACTTGCGTCCGAATTCCGTCTTTCTGAGCAACTGAAAATAAAATACCGGATTTAATCCCGGACCAAAACGAACCTTCAAAAACGATTGAACCGTTCAATTCAAGTTGATCAGAATAACTATAAATTTTAGAATTTTTTCCAGACACAACTTCAATCAAAATATTTTCTCCGGAAAGATTCGCTTTTCTTACTTCACCGGCAGGAAGTGTTGTTTCTCTTAATATGAGTCCTGTTTTAAGATCCATAATCTCAAGTTTTTTTTCGGAAATTCCGACGAGGCGTTTATCAGCTAATAAGAACTTATAAGGAGTTTTTGTTTGAATTCTCCAGAGGCGAACTCCTCGATTTTTATCCAAGGTCTCTACACTGGTTCCATAGTTCAATATTACAGAATTATTAATTAGAATAGGAATACCGATTAATTTTCCCCTACTTTGATAAGACTGTAAGATCACAGGGTTATCCTCGTCTGTGATCACTAATCTTTCAGCCTGAGTCGCATGAGGAGAAGCTGGGAACTTTTCAGCAAGTTCTCTTCCTAACTCTAAAATTTCTTTCTTGATGGCAGGGTTCGCTACTTTTGTTTTTTGTTCGGAAAGAATTCGAATTAAACCAAATAGGTTTTTTTCGTTTCTTTCCAGATCCAAAGCTTTACGAATCTCTTTTTCAGCCTGTTCCAAATCTCCACGTTTATAATAGATATAAGAAATCTGGTAATGAGCGTCCGAAAATTCCGGATTTTTCTGGATAATTTCCTTAAAGATCGCAATCGCTTCGTTGTAAAGATTGTCGTTGAAAAGTATGATCCCGATATTATAAGGTGCAAGTTCGTTTGCGGAATCCTGCTGCATCGCGGTTTCAAATTCCTCTTTAGCGAGTTTTTTACTTCCAGAGTGATACATGGAAATGCCCTTACCGATTCTAGCCGCCACAAAATCGGTGTTAAGAAGGAGAGACCTGTCAAAAGAATCAATTGAGGCTTCGTATTTCTTTCTCTGAAGATGTATGATTCCCATCTGATAATGGCTGTAATAAGAATCCGGTTTTTTAGCGAGAATCTCTTTAAAACCAGCTTCGGCCTTGTCTATTTCGCCCTTTCGAAGCAAAAAGGCATTGATCGCTTCCCGAGTCTGAAGATTACGAGTTCCAGGCGGAGGACTTTCCAACATGGAAATCCCTTTTTCCTCGTTTCCTAAAGCCAAATG
>NZ_CP024871.1:112500-125000 GCF_000306675.2 Leptospira mayottensis 200901116 | reverse complement strand
AGATTCGGGAGAAATTCAATTTTTTATTTTTGATCCTTTTCTACTTTGGATTACCGAAAACGATAGGATTTATAACTTTCAAGAATTTGGAACCGATCTTAGTTTGAGCAGGATCCGAACATCCGCCGAGAACTTTTTCACAAAAACCGGAGCTGAGCTCGTAGTTCCTTTAATTATTAACAAAAGTCTTTTAGGAATGATTGTTCTAGGAGAAAGAAAAAACCGAAAAAATTACACCTTGTCCGAAATGGACAAACTCAATGAAATACGTTCCGTTTCTGTAATGGCTCTTTCCAATGCGATTTTCTATGAACGTTTGGTCGAGCTAACCGAAACTCTGGAAGAAAAAGTCAAAATTCGTACCCGAGAATTAGAAAACGCTCAATCACAATTGATTATGTCCGAAAAGATGGCTTCTCTCGGTATAATGGTGGCCGGAATCGCACATGAGATCAACACTCCGGCAGGTGTAATCAACGGAGCGGCCGATAATTTGGATCAAAACATGAATTATCTGATTCAAAATATTTTCGACATCGTCCTCTTGGCGAAACACAGAAAACTCAGGAAGAATTTCAAACTTGTTTTACTCCATCTTCTTCGCGACAAAAAAAATTCCGAACTCGATCCGAAAGAAAAGTTCCGTTTAAAGAACAAACTCAAAGAAGAAATGAAAAGTATGAACTTTAACCCTGCTCTTAATTCTGAACTTTCAAATTTTATCATAGAAAATCAAATCGGAGAGGAAAGAAAATACTTATATAATATTATTCTAAAAGATGACGATCGAGGTTATTTGATGCTTAAAAACGCGAGCAACATCAATCGAAACATTAAAAATATCCGATATGCGATTCGCAATATTGTTAGAATTGTCAAAGCATTGAAGTCTTATTCCCATTTAGACCAATCCAAAACCTTGTCGCTAGCTAATATCGTAGAAGGTTTGGAAAATACACTGGTCATTCTTCATAACCAAATAAAATATGGAATCAAAGTAGTTCGAAACTTTCAGGAAATTCCCTCTGTAATTTGTAATCCCGATGAATTGAATCAAGTCTGGACGAACCTGATTCAAAACGCAATTCAAGCTTTAAAAGGGAAAGGGAAAATCGAAATTTCGGTCTTCCCACAAAACAGTTTTGTCATTGTCGAAATTGAAGACGATGGTCCTGGAATCCCTTTCAAAATCCAGGACAGAATTTGGGATCCATTTTTCACGACCAAAGATCAAGGAGAAGGAACCGGGCTCGGTCTAGGGATCGCAAAAGGAATTGTGGAAAAACACAAAGGTAAAATCACTTTGACCTCGAACCCTGGAAAAACGATCTTTCGAATAGAGTTACCCGTCAATCCAGAAGCCGTCCCCTCGGAAAACATACAATCAAATTCATTCCGAAAATGAAATATACGAACAAGAACGCATTGTGAATTCTTACAAAGACAATTCTGAAATCTCATTCTTTAAGGAAGTTTACACTTTGGTTAAAAAAGTCCCTAAAGGCAAAGTAACTTCCTACGGCAGGATAGCAGCGCTTTTGGGAAAACCCAGAGCCGCTCGTGCAGTTGGCTATGCGTTAAACGCACTTTCCAAAGGTCAGGAACAAAAAGTTCCCTGGCAAAGGGTGATCAACAGTCAGGGAAAAATTTCCTTCCGAGGAGATACAGGTCGCTCCATTCTACAAAAGAAAATGCTCGAAGACGAAGGAATCAAATTCGATTTTACAGAAACGATCGACTTGAAAGTGTTCGGTTGGCCGGATACGATTCCGGATAAACCCGCTCATAAAAAAAGAAAAAACTTGTCCAGAAACCGAGCCCAATCAAAAAAATGATGATAGATCGTTTTGTCGTATTAAAAATAGAAGTTCATTTTAAAATCAGAATGTAGTGTTTGAAACAAAAAACCCCATAAAGATAATGATCTTACTAATCTTTACAGAATAGCATCATAAATTTTAAGACGAATCCCGTTTAGGGACAAAATTCTGACACTCTATTCTGAATAAGAATCAAATTTCCGCATAAAAACGCTGTTCAACGATCGGTATTGAATGAAAGATTCATTTTATAGAGGTTCTTTTCGAGTAGTTCGAAAGAAAAATAGATATTTTTTTGAGATGTTTCTAAAAACTTTCTGTAAATAAAAAGTTAAAATCCTACCTTAAAATTTCTAAGATATGGGAATTCATACAGGAGCATCTATGAAAAAAGCATTCAAAATCTGTAAACTAAACAAGACGTAATCTGTGGGCAAACCACTGCTTTTTAAGAATTTTTAGAAAGATCGGTAACGAAATTTGTTGCTTCCTTTTGAAACTTTACAGGCAGGCTTTAAATTTGGAAGCAACAGTTTTTTTAAATAGAATACTTTTATAAAAAATCATACGATATGGAAATCTATCAATGGCTCAAAAAATTAAACCAGTCACTCTGACGATCGCAGGTTCCGACTCAGGAGGAGGTGCGGGAATTCAAGCAGACTTAAAAACATTCACTGCATTAGATACGTTCGGAACCTCTGCAATCACTTGCCTTACTTCACAAAATCCTTTAGGTGTTACGGGAATTTTAGAAGTGGATGCGGATTTTTTAGAAAAACAAATCTTAGCTGTGTTAGACTATTTTCCCGTAAAATCGATCAAGACTGGAATGTTGTTTTCGACTGACATCATAGAAAAAACGAGTTATCTCCTTTCAAAGAGAAGGAATACTGAAAAAAACTTTTCACTCGTGATTGATCCCGTAATGGTCTCTACAAGCGGCGCTAAACTTTTACAAGAATCGGCAATTGACGCTTTGTTAACAAAGCTGATCCCTCTTGCAGATCTAGTTACCCCCAATTTGGACGAAGCGGAAATTCTCACTGGAAAAAAAATTAGCAAGAGCCAAGAAATGCCGGATTTTGCAAAATTAATATTCGAAAAATTTAAAATTCCTGTTCTTTTAAAGGGTGGCCATTTACAAAATGAGGAAGTCGCGCTCGATATTTTGTTCGACGGAAAAAATATCTCCAAATTTGAAAAACCATTCGTGAACGGATTCTATCCGCACGGAACCGGATGTACATATTCTTCAGCGATTACTTCTTATTTAGCGAGAGGCGAAAAGTTGATCGAAGCCGTTCGATTTGCGAAAGAATACTTACACGCGACAATCGAACAATCTTACATCGTAGGAAAAAATAAAACATTAAATCATACTCCAGTATTTCACTAGAACTTGATCTCAAAAAACTTGTTTCGTCCTCGAGCTTCCCCAAGGTTAAACTCATTTTCGTTTAGCCGCAAGAACCCTGAAATCTACATATAGCAAACTTCAACGAAATGATTGTTCACTTTTCAATACCTGGATCCTTTTAAACCATCAAACTAAAAAATTTTTCGTGAAAGTTTTAAATTTATACGCTATAAAATCGTTTTGCAAAGGGCTTTGACAAAGTAAAATTCATTTCTTTTCGTTTAACAATTCGCCCTCCACAAGTCTTTCCAAAATGATCAAAGGCAAAGATCCATTGTCTAAAACGACGGAGTGAAATTTTCGAATATCAAAGGTTTTCTTTTTATGAACTTTTACTTTTTCTCTGAGTTCGAGAATTTTTAACATCCCGATTTTATACGAACAAGCCTGGCCCGGATACACGATGTATCTTTCTATCTCTGCAGTTACATCTTTCGGAGCCATTCCAGTATTCTGCATCATATAAGAGATCGCTTGTTCCCTAGTCCATCGTTTATAATGTAATCCGGTATCGACTACAAGTCGAACAGCTCTGAACAATTCCGCTTGAAGTCTCCCTAAATCCGAATAAGGATCTTGAAAAAAATCGTAATCCTTTGCAAGACGTTCCGCATACAAGGCCCAACCTTCCACATAGGCTGTAAACGTAATTGTATTTCTAAAACGCGGAAGCCCTTTGAGTTCCTGCATAATTGCAATCTGAAGGTGATGCCCCGGAATGGTTTCGTGATAAGTCAAAGTTTTCATTCCGAACTTTGGAATCTCTTTTGTATCCCTAAGATTTGCATAAAAAATTCCGGGTCTTGAACCATCTAACGCAGGTTCGTCGTAATACGCTCCTGGCGCGGTTTTTTCCTTAAAGATAGGAATTCTATCCACTTCCACTTTGCTTTTTGGCATTTTGAAAAATAAAGATTTTGCTTTCTCTTCCGAATCCTTTAAAATTTTCTTATATTCTTCCAAAGCCTGCAACTTACCTTTCTCATTGTCAGGAAATAAAAATTGAGAATCCTTCCTGAGTTCGGACATTGCATTCGGGATGGATTGATTTTTTCCGAGACTTTTCAAAATCGTTTTCATTTCATTTTGAATTCGAGAAACCTCAGATAAACCGATATTATGGATTTGTTCCGGATCCAATTCGACCGTGGTATGTTTTTTTAATTCGTGAGAATAATAAGCGTCTCCGTCCGGAAGCTTCCAAACACCCGCCCTTGAATCCGCATGTTTTTTTTGCTCTAAAAATAGATTAAGCAATTTTGAATAGGACGGATAAATTCCCGATTCGATCGATTGTTGAACACGTGTCAAAGATCGATCCTTTAAATCTGAAGAAATAGAACTTATTTTTTCGATTTTTCCCCCGAATGAGGTATAGAGAATATTCTCCTTTGCCGGAACCTTGATAAAACCCTCTACTTCTGAGATCAATCGATCCAAAATGAAATCGGGGGGAAGGATTCCCTTCCTATCTCTGTATAAAATTCCCTCAATGAGTTGATCAATTTTTTTAGGAACGAACTCAAGTCTTGCAATGTAATTTTCTACATCTTGAGAAGACTTGATCGGATGTTGAGTTACTAAAAAAGTCGGAAGTTGACTTTGAATCCCGAATAACTGGTTTGCAGGATAATCGTGAAATAAAAACTTTTCACCGGAAATTTTTAAACGAAGAAACCATTCTAGAATTTCGAAAGAAAGTAATTCCTGCCCCGATAAATCTTCCTTTCCATACGACAAAAGTATTTCCAGATTCTTTTTTGCCTTTTCCAAATCCTGTTTTTGTCTTTCAACCGATATATCAGTAAGTTTCTTTTGATAACCATCGATTCCGAAATTGTTTAAAATTCCAAGAGAAGTCAGATATTCCGGGTCATTCAAAATAGATTCCCAAAAGATCTTTTCATAAAACAAACCGAGCGTCAGAGGTTTGAAAAAAATCGTATGTAAAAACAGGGTTAAAACTAAGGAAAGTAAGATTAAAATTCCGAAAAGAATCCTTTTAAAAAGAGAAGATTTCGACATAGTAAAACAGAATAAGAAACATTCGGAAAAATGAAAATTTTATTTTTGTAAAACAAATCGAAATCACAAATTTTTACGCTTCTGCCACTTAAGAAATCAAAGCCTATCCCAAAACCTCGGAATATAGGAACCTCGACGAGAACTTAACAGTTATAAAATATGCTCGAAAGCTCGTAAACTATCAAAAAGACGTAATTTGTGGGAACTTATATATTTTATTACGAACTTATTGAATGACTGTAACTGATTTCTTTTAAAGTTTTTAAGACAGACCCTTAGTAAAAAAATTTAATTTTCAAACTCCGATTTCTTTTAAAATTCCATCTTTATTCGATTTGTAAGAATTCCTATCAAAGTAAATTTCTAATATTAATATGCAATTTTTATAATTTAGAAAGAATTTGAACAAAAATTGAGCTTAGGAACAATATTATTCAATACTGCAACAACCACTTCACAAATCCTAATCGAATCATCATTATACAACTTTAAAGATTGAGATAAAAATTCATTTTTAATTTTGAGTTTTATCCAAAAACTATAACCACTTTAATCATTCCTAAAAATACAATAACTCTTACATACAAGCTTGTTTTTTACGAAAATCAAGATCCCATTTGACATGATTCCTTTACATCGAACCTCGTTAATCAATAGCTCAAGGACCAAATATTCTTTCGAAATACTTCGAGGTAATTTATAATTTTTTAAACTAACGGAACAATAACTAAGAGAATAAAAGAAATCAATAACGTCCAAATTCCGGCGGAAGACAAAGAAAACCAAAGAGAATTCTGCCATTGTATTAAAGGTGTCGCAACGAATAAGATCATTCCTAGGTAGGAAATTGCGGGAGAACGATCGTAAAGGTGTTTTTGCCATTCGATAAACCCTTCCTTAAAATCCTTTACATCTCCTCGAAATTTTAGGTCCAAGATCAATTCCCCGATCCAACCTGAGATCGAAAATATCAGAGCCCACAAAAAAAATAAAATCGAAACGTATAATGGAATCGTTTCGAACTTAAGAAAAATATGAACTACAAAAAGAATTAATCCCAAAACCGGCAAAGCAGGATAAAGAATTTTGGTTCTGAAGAACTTACTTTCAGCCGCAAAGCGAAAAAAAGGAATCGAATTCTGAGACTGAAACGATCCGCAGAATACGCACTGGATCGACTCCACTAAGATATGCGTACCACAATTTCTGCAAAATCGCTTCTTCTCATTTTCCATTTGGCGATAAAAGATCAACTCTGATTGACGAGTTGATGGATCAGTCGATGTAAAAAGTCGACATCCGGAGTTCCACTTTTTGGAAAAGGTTTATTATTGATGAACAAAGTCGGAGTGGAACTAATTTTCAGTTTTTCAGCCTCGTCTACTTCACGATTGATATGATCTCTGATTTTGGTAGAACTCATACAAGCACGGAATTGATCCATTTTCAAACCGCTCTTTTCAGCAAGACGAGTTACAGTCGCTGCGGTGTGCATTACGCCCGCTTCATTGTCATCATAAAGACCCGTATAAACCAGATAAAATTTATTCTGCTGATTTGCACAAAGTGCCGCGCTAGCCGCGATACAGGAACTTGCCTCTGGAGATTTTCTTCCGACAAGACGATTACAATTTCCGTCCAATGGAAAATTCTTATAAGCCACTTTAATGATTCCTTCGTACTCGTTTAGAAAAGATTTCAGAATCTTACTCGTGTGCATACAATGACCGCAATTAAAGTCCGCATATTTTACGATCGTAATCGGAGCATTCAAATCACCAAGAACGGGGACATCTTTCAAATCAATTTGAACCGTCTGAGCCGTTTCAAATTCTTTCAACTGCTCTGAAATAGACTTTTCACCACCCGCGCTGCCGGAAACCAGTCTGGTTCCGCCCGTGGAAATTCTTCCTCCGTAAAGACCGAGAACGAAAAAGGAAAAAATCACAATAAGAAGGTTTACGAAACTTCCACTGAACGAATTCAGAACCGCCCGAATCGATTTATCGGAAAGGGATTTAAAAACGGGAAAGTTTACCACAAGAAGTGCGATCGTTACGAAATAGGTTGCAACACAAAGACCGCATAACGCTTTTATTACTCCTACGGAAAGCAAAAACAGACCTAAATCGACTACAAATCCAAGAATCAAAACATAAAATGCAAATCTTAGATTTTTTTCCAAGGTTTCTTTTTTAATTTCGGACAACACGAAAAGAAAACCCACAAAGCCGTAAAAAACAAAACCAAATAACGCAATCGGAATATCTCCAAGACCGGGAACGTTTCGAATCGCAGAGTAAGTACTTTCGGAAACTTTATCGCAAGAACCGAATTCGCTGAGTGCGTTGCAAAGAGTATCTCCGATCGAATTAGGATCGCCGTAGTATTTTTGAATAAGCAAGAAGGAAAGAATTAATCCTAATGCGGAAAGAATGATTGATATTTTATTTTTAGATAATTGGCCCATGAACGTCCCCAATCTTGTAAGATCAATTACCTTTATGTATAGTTCCTTTCCAGGTGAAAAGAAAAATCTAATTTACCCTTTAAGTTTCCTTAAATGGAAGAAATCGCTTCTGCAAGATCCAGCTTTCCTTCGTACAAAGCTTTTCCCGTAATCACACCATAAAGTGGAATTTTAGTTTTAAGAGACGAAAGATCCATAAGATCTTTAAGAGAGGAAATCCCACCGGAAGCGATGACTTGAAACGGGTAAGAATTTAAGATTTCTTGATAGGCTTTCAAGTTCGGTCCGGCAAGAGTTCCATCTTGAGCAATATCCGTAAAAACAACATGTTCGATTCCCGCTTTTGCGAGGCGATCCATCAGATCTCGATAACGAACTCCCGAGTCTTTTTCCCATCCTGCAATTTTTACAATCCCGTCTATTGCATCTACTGCGACGACGACTCTCTCTTTTCCGTAGTTATCAAGTGCGAACTTTAAAAGATCAGGATCCGTTACTGCGGCCGTTCCGAGAATAAAACGATCAATTCCAATTTTATCGTAATAAGCCAATTTCTCTTTGTCTCTAATTCCGCCGCCTAATTGCACTTTGAGTGAAGTCGTTTTACGGATTTTCAAGATGGAATTTTCGTTGATACCAAGTTGATTTCTAGCACCGTTCAGATCCACGAGATGAAGTAAGGTCGCCCCGTTTTTAGCAAAACCTTCCGCAAGTTTCCAAGGTTCGGAAGAATAAATTTTCTTCTCCTTGTAATTTCCTTTGAATAAACGAACTGCGCAATTATCGAATAGATCGATGGCCGGAATGATAATCATACGAAATGAATGAAATTCTCCAAAAGTTTAAGTCCATGGATATGAGATTTTTCGGGATGGAACTGAGTCCCAAAAATGTTATCTTTTTCCACAACGGCCGGAAATTTCTCTTGGTAGTAATCGCAAAGTCCGGTAATCGCATTTCCTTCTGCGCTCGTCGGTCTGTAAGAATGGATGAAATAAAAAAAAGACTGATCGCTGATTCCCTTTAAAAGAATACTTTTATCTTTTCTACGAATTTGAAGCCGATTCCAACCGATATGAGGAACCTTAAAATCTTTTCCCTGAAATTTTCTGATCTTTCCTTTAATATATCCCAAACCCTCAATCTGCTCTTTTTTAGTACCTTGAGCAATTTCTTCCGAAGATTCGAAAAGAATTTGAAAACCTATACAAATCCCGAAAAGAGGTTTTCCGGAACTTACATGTTTATTGATCGTTTCTCGAAGTCCGGTCAAACTCAAATTCTCCATAGCCCTATCAAAATGCCCGTCACCTGGCAATATTAGAGCTTTTGAATTTTCTATCGTTGCCTTATTTTTCGTATAAACGAAATCTTTCGTATAAAGAGATACGGCTTTGATACAGGAATGAATATTTCCCATTCCGTAATCTAGAATAGCTATCATTCCAAAACTCCTTTTGTGGAAGGAATCGCACCTGCAGTCGCGGAGTCTTGTGCGATCGCCATTCTAAGAGCTTTACCTAGAGCCTTAAAAATGGACTCGTGAATATGATGTCTGTTATCTCCGTAATGAACGAATATATGCAGATTCATCTTTGCATTCAATGCAAGTTTTTGTAAAAATTCCAAAGAAAGTTCCGCATCATAAATTCCGAACTTACCCGTTAGCTCGGGACCGGTATATTTAAAAAAATACCTACCACCCAGATCCACGGCTACGGTTGTAAGAACTTCATCCATAGTAAGAGTAAAATGTCCGTATCGAAAGATTCCAGCTTTGTCACCTAATTGTTTATGAATCGTAGTTCCCATTAAAATCGCAGTATCTTCTACGGAATGATGGCAATCGATTTCGATGTCCCCTCTCAACCAAAGATTCAGATCAATTAATCCGTGTTTGGAGATATGAGAAAGCATGTGTTCAAAAAAAGGAATTTCAGTATCGAATTGATACTGACCAGTTCCGTGGAGATTCATTTCCAATTTGATCTCGGTTTCGGCGGTTTTTCTTTCTGCTTTCATTCTAACTGGATCATAGAATCGGATCAACCTCCGTGTCAATGAATTCCAAAATAATGGGTGACGGAAAACCCAAACCTTCTGAGATTGTAAAGCGGTTTCACACTGCACGCCGAAGTGGCGGAATTGGTAGACGCACTGGCTTCAGGTGCCAGCGATCGCAAGGTCGTGGGGGTTCGAGTCCCTTCTTCGGCAGAAATTAATATAACAATCAAACATGGACTCGAAGCGAGAATTTGAAAGTGTTTTGAGCTTCCGTAAGAAGCGAAAAACACGACCGAACCACACGATGTGGTGAGGCAAGTTCGAGACGCCCCGGAACTAAGTCGAGCACGACGTGAGACTGTGAAGGGGGCGAGTCCCTTCTTCGGCAGAAATTAATTGATTATCTTTCCGAGCTTCGCCGAAAAAGTAGCGATTCCTAACATTCCGCCAAGAATCTAACGAGTCTGAAATGCTATTGTTTTGTAAATATCTAGGATCAATTTTTGCATTTCTAAAAAGCCTAATTTCATTTTAGATCTTAAGATTGCGACTTAAGATCGGATCTCGGTTTTTAATTCGGCACGAATTTCTGCGATCTCTTTTTTAACATTTAAAGCTTTTATTCAAGGATGAAAATCGGATTGAATTTTGAAATTTTTATAAAAGCAAAATAAATTTCATCAATATACAAAACTAATTTTGTTAGAATAAAAATCGATGATTCCATAAACTGAGAATTTTTTATTGAATCTAGAATTCAGCAGATTCTTTTCAAATTTTAACGTGAATGCAAGTTCGAGGAAAAAGTGGGACTTGAAAACAATTCGTTTTTGATAGAATACTTTTCTTGAATTTATCCAATGAAATCCACAATAGGATCAAGATCGCTTATAGGAAACGGAAATTTGAATTGGTTTCAAAGAAAACGACCAACGTAAAGAAAGTTGCAAATAGTGAATCGGGAAAAAATGCAGATCTTCTCAATCCTAGGAAAAAACCTTCTCAAAAAAGATCCATCAATCGAGTTCAAAGGATTTTAGACGTGGTCGCCGGACTTTTGGAAAAGAATGGGCCCGAAACAATTACCACAAATATGATTGCAATCGAAGCAAGCATTCCGATCGGTTCCTTATATCAGTATTTTCCGAATAAACACGCAGTTTTAAACGCAGTCGGCCAAAGACATTTGGAAAGAATCAATTCAATGCTTTCCGAAATTTTTCAATCCGACCTTAGCGGAAAATCTTGGGAAGATTTGATCGATTTAGCAATCGATTCTTTTGCAAACTTTTATCTTACGGAACCCGGTTTTGCCCCTCTTTGGTCTTCTATAAAACAAGATCCCGAGCTGGTCGAAATCAATCGGGAGAATAATTTAAAAATCTCCGAGAAGGTTTCTATGATTCTTTCTCAATTTAACGTGGATCTTGCCGAAAATAGAATTATCTCGAAAATTATTGTGGAAGTTACTGACGCAATTTTAAACCTCTGGCTCCGAGAGCAAAAGGATAAGGAATTTTCAGACAAAATAATCATCGAATTGAAAATCATTTTAAAATCTTATCTGACTCGATACTTCCCCGGAGGGCAAAACCACCTTGATTCGGATTCTTATTTTTGAATTTCCCTTAACTACTTTTTTCGTTTTTTTAATGGTCGCGACTTTTTTTATCGTGAACATTTTTCTTCCGGAACATCTGATTCGACAATATTTCCTAAATCATCCCGGACAAATCCAACCCGTGTCTTGGATTGGAGCCGTATTCTATCATGGAAGTTTAATACACTTATTTGGGAATATGTTTTATCTTTTTTTCCTGGGTAGAGCCGTAGAATACAAAGCAGGAAAAGGAAAATGGCTTTTGTTCTTTTTTATGGCAGCTTTAATTTCTTCCTTATTGGATTCTTTTATTCGCGGAGTCATCTTACACGATTCGACTCCAGTGGTCGGCGCTTCAGGCGCTATCTCAGGCATAGCCGCAGTAGCCGCATTACTTTCTCCATTTTCTCTTCGTTTCAACCATAAGAACATTCCATTTCCAGTTTTTTTAGTGGCATGGATTATGGTTTATTCCGATCTTACGAACGTTTTTACCGAAGACGGGGTTGCACGTTGGGCCCATTTAGGCGGTTTTATTTCCGTCATCTTTGCAGCTTATTTTTTAAAACCTACGGAAAGAAAACAGCTTCATTCCGGTTTTATCCTTAACTTAATCTTCATCATATTGGCTTTGATTCTAGCCTTCTTTTATTCAAGCCGTTGATTTTTTTCAGCTTAGAATGGATCTTAAAACTTATCGAATTGTTTCGTCGTCAAATTCATCTCTCGTTAATTTTGGTACATTTTCATGCGTCCAAGTAGCAAGACTTTCAAACTTACCCGATGATTAAAACCGATTTCTCCTTAGGTTTTGGGTAGGCGCTTATCAAATCCATATCAGAACAACAAATCGAAAACATACTCAAGTAAACGATTTCATCTTGTATGTTCGTTTACAACCTTACGGACCGAAAGCTTTGCAATCGGGATAAAAATGATTGTCAGCAAGGAAAAAGTATCAGCCCCTGTAGGAAATCCGGAGAACCAATCATCCTTGAGCAAACACGGCTTCTTTCAAATTACTCAAAAACTTTTCTTGAGAAAAGGAGACGAACTTCTGATTCTCAGAGATCGCAAATCCGGCCTGGGAGACCTTCCCGGCGGAAGAATGAACGAAGATGAATTTTTCGAAGATTGGAACCTTAGCATGGAACGCGAAAT
>NZ_CP024871.1:67500-107500 GCF_000306675.2 Leptospira mayottensis 200901116 | reverse complement strand
TTTATTCAACATACCGGATGTCTTGCATCTTCCAGAATGGCGGAAGACTTCCTTTTAAAAAAAGGAATTCTACAAGAAATTTTCAGAGAGAAAGTTGAAAAAGAAAATCCGATTCAGAAAATCCTATCCACGCTATCTTCCTTCTACGGAGATCTAAATCCTGAAATTCTTCTTTCCATTTCAGGTATGAACGGAGTTTATTCCGTTTTCGAATCCTTAGATCGTATCCAAAGAAACAAAGGAAAAACGATCTGGATCAGATTGGGTTGGCTTTACGTAGATAATATTAGAATTTTAGAAAAATATACGAAAGATTCTTACGTGATCCATAACGTGACGGATCTGGAAAATCTAGAGCAATTCTTAAGACAAAACTCAAAACAGGTCGCGGGAATCATCACCGAATGCCCCACAAATCCTCTCCTTTTAGTTCCCAACTATGAAAAACTAAAATCCATCGTGGATCAATATCAGATTCCATTGATTGCGGATATTTCCGTCGCAGGTTCAGCGGTGATCAATGTTCTTCCTTACGTAGACGTCATTGTAGAAAGTTTAACCAAGTTCGCCTGTGGAAACGGAGATCTCATGATGGGATCCGTCATTTTAAACAAAGGCTCACATTGGTTTTCCGAAATCTTCCCTATATGTAAAGAATTAGTCGAAGCACCGTATCTCAGAGATTGCGAAAGGCTCGCCTATGAAATCCAAGGATACGAGGAAAGGGTTATCAAGATCAGTGCGAACGTTAAAACGCTCGCGGAATATTTTTTACAACAACCGGGTATTAGAAACGTATTCTGGACGGGATCTTCCAAAAACTTCGAAAAGATCACGAGACTTCCGGGCATACAGGCAGGAGTTTTATCGATTGAACTTTCGATTCCATTAGAAAAGTTTTATGATCGACTCACTCTATTGAAAGGACCAAGTTTCGGAACCGAGTTTACTCTCAATATGTTATATGTTTATCTGGCTCATTACGAATTAGTAATTCAGGAAGAAGGAAGAAAATTCCTAAAAGAAAACGGACTGGATCCAAACTTGATTCGAATCTCTGTCGGTATCGAAAACCCGGATCTTCTCATTCAAGAATACAAAAAAGCCTTCAAAGCTTAAGTTTCTGCTCGGAGCAAATTTTGAACTTCGTACCAGCGCCAAAGGCAGCATACGAAGCGTATAATAAGAGTTCTGTTCCAAAACCTTAAAAGCAACTGGTTAATAATCATTTGGTAATCCGTAATAAAAGCTCGGGGAGTTCCCATAAATTACGTTCCTTGGGGTAATTTATGATGTGCTTTCAAACAGTTTTTTCGTTGTTACAATTCCTATGAATTACCACATCCTAAAGTTTTAGGACAAGTTCCATAACAGAAAGCCCCTTTGTAAACCGGAAAGTCTTTCAAATTAAATTAACTGAAAGAGGAATGTGAATTTTAAACTGTGTTCCCTTTTTAGAATCGGATGAAAAATCGATTTTACCGCCCAGTTGTCTTACGAGTATATTCACAAGTTTTAGTCCGAGAGAATTGGAATCTTCCAAATCAAAACCGAAAGGCATACCGATTCCGTTGTCCTCAATTCGCATTTCCAAATTTTCATTCAATTTGGAAAGCGAAATCTTCAGCTCCGGTTTTCTTGTAATCGATTCTTCCTCCGGAAAAGCATATTTTAGAGAATTTGAAACTAATTCGTTGATAATCAATCCAATCGGAATCGCACGATTGATAGTGATATCCAAAGATTCCAATACGGTTACCAATGCAACCGAATCGGATTTTCCATAAACTTGGAAAAGTTGATTTAAAAGTTTTTCGATATAAACGGAATACTGAATTTTCCCTAAATTCTCCGATTGATAGAGCTCCTCGTGAATCATAGACATTGTTCTGAGTCGATTTTGGCTTTCTATAAAAACGGAAAGGCTTTGTTTATCCTGAACGTAATCGGACTGCATAGATAATAACGAGGAAATTACTTGAAGATTATTTTTTACTCTGTGATGAATTTCCTTTAACATAACCTCTTTTTCATCCAGAGAAAGCTGCAATTTTCTTTCCGCTGATTTGATCTCTGTAAAATCAAGAAGGGTTACAATCACGCTCGAAAGAGAAGATTCAAATCCCGGTGGAACAGACCAACGAATTTTGATATTCAGCCTCGTATTGTCGTAAACCTTAAAATCGACTTCGACCTCGTAAAAATAAGATTTTTCACGAATCTTCCTTAAAACTCTCCTGAAAACCTTGAAGTTATCCTGACTGAAAAAAAGTTTCCAATTTTTGTAAACCGCATCCGCGGATTCGACTCTCAATAAGTTTACTGTTTCTTGATTGACACCGACTACTTGGATAGAGTCAAAACAAAGCCGAACAAAATCGGGATGAGTTTCTACGTAATCCGAAAAAGCATCTCCTTGAATATCAAAAGGAAGGCTATCTAAAACTTGTTTGAGTTTGGAATAATCCGCCTCGATTATCGCAACGGGAAGATGTTCAAACAACCCCATGTATCGAATCTGACTTTTTTCAAGAGCCGCTCTTGCCTCATTTTTCTCTTGAATTTCTTCCCGAAGAATTTCGTTGGAACGAAGAAACTCGTGAGTCCTTTTTTCAACCTTTTCTTCCAAATTTTGATGGGAAATCCTAAGCTGATTTTCCGCTTCTTTTCTTTCATTCACCATACTCGCAACGAGCAGACTTGTGATCGACAATACTGCAACAAAGAATTGAAGGAGAATATTAGACACATTCATAGATTCTCCGTAGAGTTGTGGAGATTCCAAAACCATTCCCAAAATCGCAATGATGGAAGAAAGAACGACAGCTAAACTACTGGCCCTTTCTCCTAATCGAAATGCGGACCACAGAATCAATGGAACTAAAACATAACCTAACGGATAACCGAAAGAAGAAATCGGCGTAATAAAACCAAAAGAAGCAAGAGAAAAGAATACGATCAAAAGAAACAACACCGTGGATTCTAAAAATTCTTTCCATTGAGGCATTTTATAATAACCTTGAAACCAGAAAAGAATAAACGGAGTTCCGATATAAACTCCGAGCGCGTCTTTAATCCACCAAGTCAACCAGCTTTGACGAATTGAGGAAAATTCAATCTTTCCTAAAAAATACATCGAAGCTACAGAACCCATTGAACTGATCATACATACGATCGCTTCGAGAAAAATAAAAAGAAATACGAACTGAGTACGATCTGAAATTCTGTATTTGGGAATTCTACCGGAAAGAACAACCTTTCCTATATAACTTTGAAGTGCGGAAAAAAAACCGATCAAAAAACTAAGATACAAATTTTTTCCAATGCCGATCCATACTCCGGATAATAAATCCATTCCTGAACTGGAAAGGAAAGAAGCAAAAAAAATCCCAAAGATCGCGCAATTTCCCAAAAGCAAAGTAAGACCAAGCGCAACTCCCGAAGCAAGCCAAACCGGAGAAGTATAACTCGGATAAATCGAGTCGTCTCTTCCGATTTGTGTGAAAGCATAATAGATAAATCCGGAAATAAAAACGATTCCCGAGATTCTTATAATTCCTTTGAAACGAAGAGACAAAATCATCAATCCAATTAAGTTTGTTTTAAAATGATAATCGAAGAACTCATATTCTCTGACCAGCCCTTTATGATTTTCGACGAAGGATTTCATCCTTTCGGAAAAATTATCTTCCGCAATCCCATTAAAACGATCGAGGCATATTGTTTCGATACATTGTCAACTTCTTTGAACGAAATAGACGATTATTTAAAACAGGGGTATTACGTAGCGGGTTTTATTTCTTATGAGGTAGGTTATTTTTTTTTCAATATGAATTGGAAAAAAAACGAGACGGGTTTACCAATTTTACACTTTGCTGTTTTCCAAAACCCAGAAAAGCTTCCGGAAATTCAAACAGGACTTTCGCAAAACTACGGCTTTTATATTTCTTCGATGCCGAATCATGAAAACTATGTTCAAAGTTTGGATACCATCCGAGTTAAACTTTATCAAGGAGAAATTTATCAGATTAACTATACAGACAAGATTTCTTTCGATTTCGAAGGGGATATATTATCATTTTATAAAATATTATCCCAAAGACAACCAGTTGCTTATGGTTCTTGGATTCGATTCCGCGATATAGACGTACTTTCCTTCTCACCGGAGCTTTTCTTTGAGAGAAAAGGGACAACGCTTGTTACCAAACCGATGAAAGGAACTTATCAAAGAGGTAAATCCGAAAAAGAAGATGAAAAAAACGTCCGAATTCTTCTGAATTCCGAAAAAGAGAAAGCGGAAAACCTGATGATTACGGATCTAATGCGAAACGATCTTGGAAAGATTAGCAAAAAAGGAAGTGTTCAAGTCCCAGCCTTGTTTTCCGTAGAAAAGTACAAAACGATTTTTCAGATGACGAGTACGATTCGATCCGAACTTTCAGATTGGGTCGAATGGAAAGATATTTTCAGAGAACTTTTTCCGGGTGGATCCATTACTGGCGCTCCGAAATTTAGAGCGATGCAATTGATCCAACAATTGGAAAAAGCAAGGGGAATTTATACAGGCGCGATCGGAGTCATTGGACCCAATCAAGACGCAGTTTTTTCGATCGGGATCCGAACTTTGGAATTAAAAAAAGGAAAAGGAAATATCGGAATCGGTTCGGGAATCACGTGGGATTCAGATCCCGAAAAAGAATGGCTTGAAATTCTAGAAAAGGCAAAATTTTTCACAGAAGCACCACAAGGATTTTCCCTTTTCGAGACTATACTTTACAAAAACGGAATATTTTACTTTCTAAAAGAACATCTGGAAAGAATCAAAAAATCAGCTAAGATTTTTCGATTCCCCTTCTCAAAAAAAGAATGGGACACTTCTCTGAAACAAATCGCCTCAATCTCTCCCGGCCCGAACTCATATCGAATCAAAATCAGCCTAAATTCCCTTGGAAAATTTCATTTCGAATCGCACAAACTTTCGAAATTTCAAAAGGAAGGTATCTTGCAAATCAGTGAAATTGAAATTGATTCTTCCTCGGAATTTAGAAAGCATAAAACAAATTTGAGAGAAATATACGATCGGGAAGGAAAATATTCCAGAGACGCGGGTTATATCGACACTTTATACTTAAATGAAAAAAAGGAAATCACGGAAGGAAGTATCAGTAATATATTCGTAAAAATCGGAGACTCGTATTTTACTCCTCCGATTTCTTCAGGAGTTCTTCCCGGCATTTTTCGAAATCGCCTTTTAAAACGAAACGGATTTTACGAGAAAACTCTCTCTTTAGATGACTTACAAAGATCAAGCTCGGTATTTCTATGTAACTCTCTCCGAGGAATCTTAAGAGTGAAAGAAGTTCGCAATTCTAAAAAAGAATAACGTAGAAATCTAGTTGCGAAAATCAAAAAGAGCCCTAAACTTTCAAACATGAGAACTTTTCTTGGAATTTCAATTCCGGAAGAAGTGAAAGAACAACTAACCTCAATTTGCTACGGTCTTCCTGATGTACGATGGGTTTTAAAAGAAAATTTTCATATCACCTT
The DNA here is from genome assembly GCF_000306675.2 of Leptospira mayottensis 200901116. Lineage (NCBI taxonomy): Bacteria > Pseudomonadati > Spirochaetota > Leptospiria > Leptospirales > Leptospiraceae > Leptospira > Leptospira mayottensis. The sequence goes on along the minus strand of NZ_CP024871.1, from coordinate 101,953 downwards.
AGTTTTTTTAGGCGAACAATCCAACGAACAAATAGATACTTTATCCGAATTTTGTTCCCAGATTTCCTTTCCGGAATTTGATTTAAACCTAAAATCCGTAGGAACTTTTGGGAAAAAAAAATCCCCTTCGATTCTTTTTACAGCTCTAAATTTATCCCCAGAACTTTTACAACTTCAAAAAACTTTAGATTTCGGCGCTCGTAGACTTGGCCTTTCTCCAGATCGACAAGAATATCATCCTCATCTTACGATCGGTCGTTTTAAAAATTCGAACGAAACAAGAGTGCTAACATATTTGGAAGAATTTGCCGGTTTTACCTCCTCGCATTTTAGAGTTTCCGAATTTCATATCTATTCATCCAAAACTTTTTCAGACGGGCCTATCTATTCCATTGAAGAATCTTTTTCACTTTTACCGTCTTACAAAAATAATAAGAGGCTCGAATCATAAGACACGAAAAGTTGTAAAATGATAGGGAATAAGGCTTGAAAGATTTTTCTGATTTTTTTCGAAACCCTCATACTTGGGATCGTGAAATTGTCGCAGTGGGTGGGGACCTTTCTCCCGAACGACTTTTATACGCCTATAAAAATGGAATTTTTCCTTGGTCGGATCAGCCGATTCTTTGGTATTGTCTGGACCCAAGAGGAATTTTCGATCTCAATAAACTTCACATTTCAAAACGATTGAAAAGGAAAATCAATCAAAAACGTTATATAATTACTTTTAACCGAGCCTTCGAACAAGTTATGCGCTGTTGTGCATACCGCCCCGGTGAAGAAACCTGGATCACGGATCTTTTTATTAAAAGCTACACCGAATTTCACAAACTAGGTTACGCTCATTCCATAGAAGTTTGGGATGAAAACGGAAATTTAGGAGGCGGGGCTTATGGAGTTGCAATTGGAAATTTTTTTGCAGGTGAGTCCATGTTTTCTTTCATTTCAGATTTCGGTAAAATCGGACTCTTTCATTTATTCGAAGCCTTAAAAAAAGATCAATTCACACTGTTTGATACCCAACAGCTAAACATTGTTACCCTATGTTTGGGGGCCTATCAAATTCCAAAAAAAGAATATCTTAGACGTTTGGAATCCGCCGTTGCTTCCGGTAAAAAATGGAATCCTCTACGTACTGTTTTCTAAAAAACGTATTTACATTTTTACTAAGGGTGTTGGACTTCTCCAATCAATCATTCTATTCAATAGGAAATTTACCAATGACCCTTTTTAAGAAAATTCTTGTACAACTTTTGATCGCCGCGATGGCTTTAACTGGATTCTCAGGACTTATCGCAGAAGAACCTACTACAGAGACTCCGAGTGAGCAAACTGAAAGTCCAAAAGAAACTAAGTCCGAAAAAAAAGGAAAAAAAACCAAGAAATCAAAAAAGGCTAAAAAAGCCAGAAAATCGAAAAAGTCTAAGAAAGAAAAAGCAGAAAGTAAAAAAGAAGAATCGGCACCTGCTTCCGAGTCTTCTACGCCTGCTGGTGAAGAGCAATAATTCTTCCTCCGTCTATCTTTTTAAAGATAGACGGGTTTTTCTTTTTGCACCGCACCCTTTCAAACCCATTTCTAAAATTTGATTGACTCTCTCAATTTTCCCCATAGCTTAATCCAACCTTTTAATTGGAAATCACTCCGGTAAAAACTCACTAAAAGAGGAATTGAAAATGTATAAAAATCTCGCGGATATGTTCATACAATCCACCGAGCAATATGGAGACCGACCTGTATTTTGGAGCAAAGGAGAAGATAAGGAATTCTATCCTACTTCTTATAAACAGCTATATGACATAGGAATCGCACTTGCTGAAGCCCTCATCCAGATGGGATTGAAAGCAAAAGAACACGTTGGTGTATTGGCCGATAACAGACTTGAGTGGATGATTACAGACTATGCCGTTCAATTTTGCGGTGCAGCTAACGTGCCTAGAGGAGTTGACGTTACCGAATCCGAGTTAGAATACATTCTTCAGCACTCGGAGGCAAAGATCGTTTTTATCGAAAACGATAAGATGTTGGAAAAGTACAATAAGGTTAAATCAAAACTTCCTAAAGTGGAAACAATCGTTATTATGGATAAGGCCTCCACCACAAAAGGAAAAAACATTCATAAAATCTACGATCTAGTCGAGGAAGGAAAAGCACTCAGAGCCAAAGGAAGCAGAAAAGCGGAAAAAAGAATCGAAGAAATCAAACCGGAAGACCTTTTTACCCTCATTTATACTTCCGGAACCACGGGAATGCCGAAAGGCGTTATGCTTATGCATTCCAATATGGTGCACCAAATGGTTCACGTGGTTCCGATGCTTCTGACGGATACAAAACCTACAGACAGCATGCTTTCTATATTACCGATTTGGCATATATTCGAAAGGGTAAACGAATATGGCGCCATTTCAAGAGGCATTCAAACGTATTATACGAAAGTGTCTGATCTCAAAAACGATCTGACAAAAGCAAAACCTTCTTTTATGGGCTCTGCCCCCCGTGTTTGGGAAAACGTTTATACCAACATCTACAATAAAGTTAACGATCCGAAACAAACCCCTCCACTCAGGAAATTTCTGTTTAAGCTCGCCTACTTTTTTTCGAAGCACTACAACGCTTCCAGAAGATTTTTGAACGGATTGGAAGTGGATTATGAGAATAGAAATATCCTAAAGTCCATTGCAATTGGAACTAAATCTCTAATTGTTCTTTTGCTAACGGGGCCTTTCACATTAAGTGCTATGGCCATTCTAGCCTATTTAGCTCTTCCCACTTATGGAGTTCGTCTTCCTAGCTGGTTTTTCTTTATGATCGCCGGCTTGGGATTGGTCTTCAATGCAAAAACTTTGGACGCGGTTGTTCTTTCTAAAATCCGCGCTGCGACTGGTGGGAGACTAAAAGGATCGTTATCCGGCGGTGGAGCGTTGCAATCGCACGTAGATAACTTCTTCAACGATATCGGAATGCTCGTTTTGGAAGGATACGGAATGACCGAAACAAGTCCCGTAATTTCAGTAAGGCCTTTTGCAAAACCGATCATCGGTTCCGTGGGATTTTTGGTTCCTAAGTCCGAATTAATGATCAAAGATGAAAACGGTAATGTGTTAACACATATCAACGATAAATTCGAGGTTCTCGCAGGTAAGTTAGGGCAAAAAGGAATCGTTTTTGTAAAAGGACCTCAAGTAATGAAAGGTTATTACAAAAATCCCGAAGTCACTAAAAAAACCATTGTAGACGGTTGGATGAACACCGGAGATATCGGATTTATTAACTTCAAAAAAACGCTTACGTTGACTGGAAGAGCCAAAGACACCGTAGTATTGTTAGGTGGAGAAAACGTTGAGCCAGTTCCGATCGAGAACAAAATGGATGAATCTCCTTTCATCAAACAATCTATGGTAATTGGCCAGGATAAAAAGGTTCTTGGAGCAATCATTGTTCCCGATATGGAACACTTAACTTTTTGGTGTAAAGAAAATGGAATTGATTCTTCCAAAATCGACGAGTTGATCAAAAATCCTAAGGTAATCGAATTCTACAAAAAAGAAGTTCGGAATTATAACAGCACCAAAACGGGCTTTAAATCTTTCGAGCAAGTTCAACATGTAATTCTCGCCAAAAAACCCTTTGAAGTAGGTGACGAATTAACAAACCTTCTGAAGATGAAACGCCACGTAATCACTGAAAAATACGGCAAAGAAATTAAGAAAATCTACGATAAAGATTGAATCTCTTTGCCGCAGGAAACGAAAGGTTCGGAGTTTTCAACTTCGAGCCTTTTTCATTTCTTTACCTACCAAAAAATTCTTGAAACTTCAAAAAGCACTCATTCGTTGCAACTTCTTTAAGTTCTAAAATTCTATGGATATAATCTTTCCGGGCGAAAATGAAAATCCGTTTTTATTATTTTGGGCTTTTATTTTTTTAAGCGGCCCCACTTTGGGAATTTTACTAGGAATTTTGACTCGATTCCAAATGGGTTTCGTAATCGGGACATTTATACCCGCTTTGATCGGTTTTGTTTTTGCGTTTCAAAATTACCAAGAATATAAAATACTTACAGATTCCAGCTCTAATCTATATCAGGGAAAAGTGATAGACATTGAACACCTGAAATCCAACGAAGAAACACCTGTTTTTCAATTTATCACAGATAAAAATAAAGTACTAATTTTTCGCGGCGGTCCTCGAGATAATTTAGAATATAAAATTAATTATCAAGTCGCAATCTTATATGATACTTCAAATAACAAAGTTATATGGACTTACAATGTATCCATTCTAAAATTTATAGCTCTTGGATTAATGGTAATTTCAACTTTCCTATTTATTATAGGGCAACTTGCTAGTATGGAAATAATTACAGATATTGCAATAGACCTAAAAGCGACACGAAAAAGAAAGTATGCAAATCCCAACAAAAATGCTAGAGGAACTTTTTCTATCATTTGGGAAAATTTTTTAAATGAAAATAAAAGTTTACCAATCGAAAAAGAAAAAGAGGTTTCACCACAGTTTAAAAGTTTAAGCTATAAACTTAATCTCATACTTACTGTTCTATTCATCCTCAGTCTTGTAATACCGGTTTTTTTCGATAACTTTCATTTAGGAATATCAATAGGATACGGATTTTTCTCTTTCAGTATCTTAGGCATGATCATAAAAGAACTTTTTAATCCGAATAGATCTTTACAAACGTGTTACGGGTTGTTCCTTTTTTGGATCATGTTATCTACTATACTACTTTTTGTAGTGACTGTATTCACCTAACAGTCAGATAAAATCAGTGGTCGCGATTCAGAATTACTAAAACTTTTGGTAACATGAATTCCTACGCATTTCTATGTTTTGAAAGAAGCCCATTTTCATTTACACGGAACTCACGTTTCTTAGAATTCGTAAACTTTTGATCAATGGATAAACTGTGCTCCGCTTATCTTGATCTTTTTATCGAGGTTCGATACTAATATAGATTTGTAAAACGACTAATAATCGGATTTAGATCGAAACAAAGATGCTACGAACGATACATTTGCATGAATTTCTTAAGAGTCTGTCTTAAAAACCTCGGAATATAGAAGCTTTGACGAGAACTTAACAGTTATAAAATATGCTCGAAAGCTTGTAGACTACCAAAGGGACGTAATTTATGGGACTATACTTTATTATGAACTTATCGAATCATTGTAACTGATTTCTTTTAAGGTTTTTAAGACAAACTCTTAATTCTTTTTGTAGTGAAGTATCGGGTCTTATCAATACTTCTTAAATAGAAGTGCAAATAACGCGCTCACCTCAAAAAAATGCAATCAACCGAACTCCGGGAACGATCTCTTCACCTTCCAGTAAAATTGCAGGATCGTGTAAGGTAAGAATTTTGGTTCCTTTCTCGCTCAAGATCCGAACATACTCGATAAAATCCCGATTTCGTTTTAAGGAAAAAGCCGCTTCACTTGGAAGTCCGATTCCGTTCTTACACGGTTCAACAAAATAACATTCATCGCCCGTAAATAGAAGATGTTTATCAGACGTCGCAACCCATTCCAATGCCTGTGATCCGGGAGTATGTCCTCCCGCAAAAAGAATCCTCATTTCTGGCAATAAAGAATACGTTCCGTCAAACGAATGAATACGACCGGTCTTTATCAAAACGCTTAAATAAACGGACTGGTTGGGAAAATAAGATTGTTTTTTAAGAAGATCCAAATCGTGATTTTGAATGTGTAAAATTGCGGAAGGAAACAAAAAAATTCCTCCCGCATGATCAAAATGAAAATGCGTAAGCACAACGTCTGTGATTTCTTTTGAATCGATTCCACATTTTTTCAAAAGTTGATCCGGTCTTTCAAAGTGAACGAATCCGAATTTTTTTCTGTAAGAATCATTTAAAAAACCAGAATCAACGAGAATATTTTTCCCTGGAATCCGAATGAGATAGAAAAGATAAGCGATCTCACGACTTCCTTTATCTTCTTCTACATTTAAGAATCGGTCCGGATATAAACCCTTTCCGTAATTGAACGCATAAAGACCGAAACCGGACTTACAATTTTTAGGTTCCTTATCATTTGAACGATTTGCATCTTGATTTCCGGAAACACAATTTAGAATTAAAAAGGCATATATAAAAACTCCGAAATGAATGAATTTCATTTCAACGTCTCTATAGGTCCACTTGTGATAACGGAAAAACCTTTTTGAAGAGGAGTCCTAAATTGCATTAAAATTCCCTTATGAAGATGGCCCGACAACAACATCCAAGTCTGTAAATTTTCGAGATATTGAACGTTGTAGTGTAAAGGATAATCTACTGGAATTTTTTCTCCATCTGGAGATCCGTATTCTTCCTTAGTTCCGTTTTGAATTGTTCTTAAAACGATTCCTTTTTTATCCGTGGGTAAACTAAGCAAGTTATCTCGAAAACCCTGAGTATAAGAAAAATAATCTTCGATATTGGATAAATATACGACTCGGATTGGAATCTGCAATCTTGCTGCTCTTTCTCCAACGGATTTCATGCTTTTTTCGGCATTGATGTCGCCTTTCAAAACTTGAATTCTCCCTTGAAGAACCATATTACGAACATAGGCATATTCTTTTTTGGAATGGATAAAAGTCTTAAGACCGAATCTCTCAGAGGTTCGGTCGAGTTCGTTCCATCTTTGAGGAATATCGGATTTACCTCGATGTGCTACTTCCCACGCTTCTTGAATCAAAGGCCACTCGGAATCGTTTTCCCATTCTTTCTTTATAAGTTCAAAAGAGGATCTTTTATTTTTTCGGGACCAAAGTTCCCGATACGCTTCCGGATTAGAAGCAAGTTTAAAAAATAAAAGATGAATCCGATTGATCAGACAAATTGTATAATCAAAATCCATCAACCATACATACTTACTTTTCGCCCAAGCGATGAAGGTAAAATTCTGATCGGTTCCAGCACCGAGATAACCGCCTTCTAAATTTTCTATATAAGGTTTGAAAAGATCAATCCTGAGTTCGTTCGACGCAGGATAATGCCTCCCCCCCAAATCCCTTGAATTGAACTCATCGATTTTCAAAGGAGCTAAAAATAATTTTTCATTGTCCTCAAGAGGAGGAACAATCCAGGGATCTTTTGAAGGGGATGTTTTACAGAACGAACCGTGAATGATAAATCCCATCAAAACAAACGGGACCATTTTAGAATGAAACATAAAACCTGATTTACTTCGAGTTGAGTTTATACCAGTTCAGCCATTCGTTCCGAGAGTAAAAGTTCTTTCCTGTGATCGATGAAAGAGAAGTTATTAAAAGTTTAGAATTTATATCCCGGTCTTCATCTAAAATCCTTATCAAAACGGGAATACTTGCCTGTTCCTTTCGTTTTCCTAACTCGGAAATCGCAATCTGCTTTAAGGAGATATTTTTCTTCTGTGCAAAGTCCTCTAAAATCTTCCGGGACTCCTCTCCAGGAATCGATGCAATCGTAGAAACGACAACCAATGCAGAATCCGGATTGTTTTCCGCAATTTCGACAAGAACGGGAAGCGCTTTCGGGGAACCTAATAATCCGAGCGATTCCACAGCTATCAAAGAAAGCTTTGAATCAGAGGACTTGGAAGCCAAAATCAAATCATCCAAAGCTTCGACCGCATGTAAGATGCCCAAAGACCAAGCCGCTCCATATCTACCTTCCCCTTCCGATTCTTTGAGAACATTCAATAAAACTGGAATGCTTTTTTTATCTCCTAGATAACCGAGAGAACGCCCAATCATTTCTCGGTCGGGCAGTTTAGAGTTCGTGAAATTTTTTTCGATTGCTACGCGCGCCGAATTAAAATGAATTCTTCCTAAAACCAAAGCAGCAGGCGCAACTGCATTCGGATCGCTTCCTTCAAGGACTTTCAGAACTTTGGGTCCGGTTTCAGAAGAAGGAATTTCCGAAAGAACATTTACCGCACGATAGCGAATGTCCCGATTTTTATGCTTTAAAATCGGAATCGTGGATGCAATCGCGGTTGAACTGTTTATCTCAATCAAAGCGTTCATACAATTTTCACTTCCCTTATCAAAATCCCCTGCAAGTCCTTGGATTAAGATCGGAACAGCTTTTTTACTCGAAATTCTTCCCAACGCAAGGTAAGAAGCAGCTAATGTAGGAGACGGTTCAGTGGTTTGTGCGAGTTTTATCAAATACGATTCCGCAGAACGAACTTTAAGTTTTCCTAAAGCCATCGCATACGTTTTTGCAAGTTCGGGATTTTGGTTTTTATTGGCTAAATTGAGTATAGACTCACCGGAAGAATAGGCTCCGATGCGAACCAAAGCATCGACCGCAATTAACCTCAAAGTAGAATCTTGAGATTGCAAAAAAGGAAGAATCACTTTAGCGGAGGAAGCATCCTTCATCCTTGCAAGAGCTTCCAATACTATATCAGGAGTAACACCAGATTCTTTTGAAAATAGTTTTACGATTTCCGGAATAGATGTTCGGTCCTTCCAAGCGCCTAACACAATTGCGGCTGTTCCTTTTACGGCAGGGTTTGTATCAGTTTTAAGTAAATTCCGAATCTTGTTCAAAGAAGATTTATGGGATCTATTATAAAGTTCTAAAATAGATTGTGCTCTAATTTGAGGATTTTCGGAACTTAATTCTTCTTGAATTCTTTCCAAGGGAATTTCTTTTCTTTCTTCCGGGACCGGTAACATTTCAGGCCTTGGCGGCCCCTCACAACTACATAAAATTAACATACAAAGTAATAATAATCGCATTAATCCTCTCCTAAATATATCTTTGAACTTGGATTTGTGAAACAGAAAAGATTACGAGCGGGGAATTTGGCTCTGAACCTGTTTTAATTCCGAAAGCTCGTCTTTCCAATCTATTAAATCTTGTTTGGCAATTTCTATCTGATTAGAATCCAACTTTTCTTGTTCAATCGTATATTCGATTAATTGAATTCTAGATTCCAATTCCTCGATCCTGTAATTTATGTAAACAAGCTGTTCTTTCGGAGTTACGTTCGATTCGGAAGAAAGCTTGGGTTCTTTTCCAGGTTCCGAGTATTTTTCCAAAAAACGAACGGATACATTTCTGGATTCCACGTCTGCAAAGGTGTCCAATCTTTCTCTTAATTCTTTTTCCTGAGCTTCCGTCAAAGGAGGTCGTAATTCCGCAGGAATGTACAAATTTTTCGGATACCTCGCTATAAAATCCGTCCACTCCCTCTGAATTTCTTCTTTTTCTTCAGGAGTCATTTTAGGACGAAATGCTTCAGGCCAAAGTTTTTTCGCCTGAACTTCCAACTCAGGATCCTCATTAAAAGGATGAGGTAAGTCGGGATAATAAGGATCCATTTCGGAATAATATTTGGTTTTTAAAATCGTATCTTCCTCAGAGTTCGAAAGAGATTTTTTTTTCAAGTTTTCAGGCCAAAAGACCAAAAACAATATTAAAAAAATCGTAAGTAAAGTAACTGTAAAAAAAAGTTTCCTTTTGAATTTCATAAAACTAACTTCCAAATAGAAGAACGTCGCCTTAAACAAAAGCGACGTTCTTAATTTATTTTCTTTTTCCTTTAGTTAGAAACCTGGAGTATAAAAGAAATAAACATTCCCAAAATATGTTGATTTAGGAATTTCTTAAAATCGACCGGTTCTCTATTTAAACTGTCGTAATACCAAGCCGTGTACTCGCTGACTTGAGGAATGTTCAAACCGTAACGAACATTAATGGCTTTAATCAACTCGTTTGCAAAAACCGCATGGCCGTACATATTTGGATGCACCCCATCCAAGCCAAAAACTCCCGGTTTGCCTGGTAAAGGCCAGTTTGCATGAGACCAACCTGGGCCACGATTTCCCTTAGGAAGTTCGATGCGGCGTCCATTTTCTTTCAAATCGTCAAAAATGACTTTTGTATCCGCAACTGCAAATCCCATAGCCACACCTTGAGCCTTAATCTCGTCGTTCAACATAGTTAAGAAGTTGGTGATAGTCGCGACTTCATTTGCATCTAAAATTTGGCGCGGATGAACTACAAAATTACGGTAAAAAGCTTTCAATCCTGTTAAATTCGCCCTGCCCCGAGGATCCTTGTAAGGTTCCAAAAATGAGATTGCAGTCACATTTGGAATCGTAAATAAGACCCCACCTTTTATACTTCCAATAGCAGCTAAACGTCTCATCACCTCACGAATATCTCTTTTATAACGAGCCTCATCCAAACAATCCGTAGAAAGTGAAAGTACGGTACAAAGAACATGATTTGCTGCCACGGTTCCAAAAAGAAAGGTAGGTTTGACTTTTTCCATAATTTCAATTTGGGTTCCGGATTTTCGAAGACCAAATTGATGGAATTTATCAGGCTTTTTACAGTCCTTAACCTTTACCCAACGATAATTACGTTGATTCCATGACACCCAGTACCATTGTTTAGCCCATTTCATTGCGGTAATGTCTTCGCATTCTCCCGAAGTTCTTAAAACGGAACTATACTGAGCTCCCGTAATTCCCGCATGTGTCGGAAGATTTACAGTGGAAACATTTCCTCCGATGAGAGACTTCGCCATGCAAATAAGCCCGCATTCCTTTTTTAGAATGCTTTCAAAATTCAGCCAAGGTCCCTTAAGAACATTATATGAAAGGGAAGATCCGGCTTGTTTAGTCACCAACACAGGATAAGCCCAATCCTGAGTCTTTTTCTCGACTGTTGCACCAAAAAAACCTTGGCTCAAAGAATCGCCGATAACTCCAGGCCTTGCAAAAAGCTCTGCTCGAGACTGAGCAGCTAAAGTTCCGACTTCAAATCCAAGGAATATTAGAAAAGTCGTAATCCATTTCTTCATCTCACTATCCTCCATTTTTTATCAAAGCTTTGGAAACAACTTGTTTACGAAATAATCAAACCTCTATTATCTTTCCGCTGATCCAGAGCTTGTTAGTTATATATAATAAATCCTAAGTACGAAAAAAAAAGTCAGTCAACCGGATTTGCAAAATTTTTATCCAATGTAAAACTTTTTTTTCATATATAAGTAAAGTATTGGATATAAAAGCAATAAGTCTAAAGTTTATCCTTAAGTGCTCAACATAAGTATGTCTAAAAATATAAAGTTATATTAAAGAATAAAATATTACACTAAGGTAATACCACTTTACTAAAAAATACATAATGTTCGTTTTAAATTACTTATGAATTTCCTAAAAATAATTCAAATTGGTTTTCGGCCGTTATTTTAAGAACATAAACGACAATATGGATAAAAAATAAAAAGCCGAAATGAATCCGGCTTTGTGGTAAGAGTGAGTTAAAAAATTTGGTTTTTATTTCTTTTTAGATTTCTTTATGCCGGCTTTATCACCGTTGTTTTTGTATTTTTTTGTACTAAATTTTTTCTTTTTGTCTTTATCTTAATTTTTATTTCTCTTTTGGATCTCTTACCCTTTTTTATTTCATAATTACCATTTTCTTTTTTAACTTTTATTTTCTTTCTTAATTTTTAAAATCAGATAGTTTTATCGGATTCATCTTTTCTGTTATCTTTCTTTTTAGAATTCCATCCTTATACAACTGAATTGGTATCGTCATTCTTATCCGCACTTTTTTAAACGATTTACGATCCATGTCATCACTGTCTTTTTCAAGTATAGCCTGGCATAACACCTACAAAAAAACATCTTGTCCGTGTAATCACTAACCTAACAGTCTATTCTAAAACCTTAAAGAAAATCAGTTATAATCATTTAGAGGTTGTCCCAAAACCTCCTTGTACTTGTAGTCTCAGGAAATAGATATGACATATGAAATCAGATTTAGGTCATTTAGATATCCCTGAAGAGATTTGGAAACGTCTTCATCCCTTGCTACCAAAGCGTAAAACAAACTCCAAGAAAGGAGGTCGTCCTCGGCTTGATGATAGAGTGGCGATGGCCGCAATATTTTACAGGGTAAGAACAGGAATTCAATGGAGATATATACCTCCGATGTTCGGTTCAAAATCAACGTTACATAGAAGATTTCAGGAATGGGTAGCCAGCGGAGTTTTTGATAAAATTGAAAAAGAAGCATTAAAACTTTATGAGCGCACTGTTAAAATTAGAACTAAAAGAATGGCATCTGATGGTAGCTTCGCAAGAGCTCCCAAAGGGGGGCTTTCACGGGTCCAAACCCGACGGATCGCGGCAAAAGAGGCCTTAAAAGGCATATTCTCGTCGATCGGCGTGGAGCACCTGTAGCTTTTGTAATCGCTTCGGCAGGAACTCACGATTCTAAATTACTTTTTCCTACTTTAGAAAAGTTCAAAGTATTTAGAAACAAAAAATTGCTTAAACCAGAAATCCTTTCTTTAGATAAGGCTTACTCTAACAAAACGATTAAGAACAATTTAAAAAAGAAGAATATTCAATATCGAATTCCAAATAAAAAGAATGCGAGAAATCCTGAATGGATTGCTCCGCTAAATCCTTTTAGATGGACAGTCGAACGTACTTTTGCTTGGTTTAATGCATTTAGAGCCATAAAAACTTGTTGGGAATTCAAATTTGAAAATTATAAGGCATTATTCCAAATCGCATTTGCTATCATTTTAATTAGAATGTCCTGGAAATAGGTTTTGGGACAAGCTCTTAGTAATGATCGTAATAAAATATAGGAGTTCCCACAGATTACGTTTCTTTGGTAATTTACGGGCTTTCGAATAGATTTTATAATTGTTAAATTCTCGTCAGAATTCCGAGATTTTGGGGCAGACTCTTAATACAATCACTACTCCGATTTACAAGAAAGCCTCAAAAGACCAAAGTGCACTATAACCAAAATTGTTGAAAAAATCCAAAAATTTCATTCGAACAACATTACATTCACTATAAACATTTAACCTTGATAAGATGATATGGAATCAATAAATATTATGTAAGAATAATTTAATTTTATACTTTTAGATAAACACGAACATCGCATTCTAATTTACCTAAGGACATTGGAAATCAATGATTCTGTTTCTCTGAACCAATAACCATTAATCTACAACTCAATCACTAAACCTTTTCAACTTTTACGATGACTTCGAAATGTTTCGTTCTTGGAAAAAAATCGACCAGCGTCACATTCGAAAGTCTATAATTCCCGTTCAAGATCAGAGAGAGATCCCTCGCAAGAGTTGTGTGGTTACAACTTGAATATAAAAATCCGTCCGGATTCTTTTCTATCAGTGTTTGTAAAACCTTTTTAGACAAACCAGCTCTTGGAGGATTCATAATCCAAAAAGAAGAATATAACGCTTCCTTAGAATCGATCCAATTTGTTTCCAAGTTTAAAGTTTTGAAATTGCAGGAATAAATTCCGTTTCGTTGAACATTTTTTTTCGCCTGTTTTACAGAATTTAGAGAAAACTCGTAACCGATCCAATTTTTGGCTTTAGACTGAAGAGCGATCGCAATCAAACCGGAACCACAATATAATTCTAATATTCGATCTTGATTTTCTGGAACTAGTTCGAAGATCTTTTCGAGCCACGGAGCGACAAGGTATCGATTTACTTGTGAGAATCCTCCAGCTTGAATTTCCCAAACGATTTCTTTGAGTTCCGGAATAAAAATTTTTTCTTGAAACATAACCGATTCTTTTTTGTAAGGAACAACTTTCGCTCCTTCTAATCGCAAGGAAATAATCTTTGATTCTGAGACGAACGTAGATTCTGTTTTTTCTTTTTTTAAAAGATCGGCAAATACCGAATTGATTTCTTCCGGAAGATTTTTGCATCCATCATCGGGAAGATTTACAATTGAATGTGAAAATTCCTCATAAAAACCTGCAAGTCTTTCACCTCCTGCAAATCCCAATTGAATCTGTGCCGTATTTCTATATCCGTTCGGATTTCCACTGAGAATTTCAATTTCAGGAATTTGAATATGATTTTTTGACAAAAAACGTTCCAGTGTTTCTTGAAGAAGGAATTTTTTTATCTTCAATTCATTTTGATAAGAAACATGACGATAAGAGCATCCTCCACAACGAGGAAACGAACTACAGTCGGATGGAATTCTCTCTGGCGAAACCACTTCGATCTCGGAGGCAACCCCCCAAACCAAAGAGCCGGATTTCTTGAGGGGGACCGTATAAACTGTTTCACCTGGTACCGCATTTTTCAAAAAAAAAGTCGCTTCTTCGGAATTCGCGATCGTATAACCTAAGTTTACCCAGGAACGAGGGTTCAGCAAAATTTTATCCGAAGAAGTTTTGTGAATTTGTTTTTTCGGACGATTTTTATGTCCCTGGAACTCAGATCTCATCTCTTTTGATGTTACTTCCAGGAATCCCAAAGCGCAAACAACAATTCACCTTGACACAAGAGGGTTTTCTCACGGTAAAGTAATTCCGTCAGGAGAAGTGGCTGAGTGGTCTAAAGCAGCGGTCTTGAAAACCGTCGTGGTAATCCCACCGTGGGTTCGAATCCTACCTTCTCCGTCGACAACCTTTGGAGACGTGCCTGAGTGGCCGAAAGGAGCAGTTTGCTAAACTGTCGTACGGGTAACTGTACCCAGGGTTCGAATCCCTGCGTCTCCGGATTTTGCTTTCATTTTATTCAATGACTGGAATTCTCATCCCTATGTCCTCTGAGCGTTTTAAAACCCAAGAGTTTATTCAAGAAACCTTGAGAATTTTAAAAAGTGAAGAACTCCCAGGTTTAATCGCCGCTATTTCCTACGTCCCTTTTTTCGGATGGCTGTTCATTTGGATCTTTCGCAAGAGTCAAAAATTCACATCTTTTCATATTCTTCAAGCGTTGAAACTCAACGTAGGTTTTATTACTATTTATGCTGTGGTTTGGTTTCTAAGAGAATTTCCAGTGATTAGCTGGATCTTATCTTTGATTCGAGTCAACCCGATCGTAACTGATTTTATCAGTTACGTTTCTTGGATTGTATTTTTGGGCTATAGTGCACTGGGAGCCTGGAACGCGTATCAAGAAAAAGAATCTACTCTGCCTTTCTTCCCGGAGATGGAAAATGAACTTCAAAAAATATTTAAAAAAATACGAACCGGTTCTCCATAATCTTCCTAAAACTGCTAACCGGTTTTTGAGATCGGAAAAATTTCTAGTTTATTTAGTTTCTCTGCCTTTCTTCGGAACCTGGTTGATAGGATTCACTTTTTATTGGGAAAATCCTACCGTTCGAAAATATTCTGGAATTTCTTTCGTAAACTTTCTTTATTTTCTCGGATTTCTTTTGGCCAGCACCTTAATCTCTTGGATTCCAGTTGCAGGCCCCTGGCTTGGACACATTGTCCACCTTATAGGAATTCTGATTTATCTTGGGATCTCCGGATTACTGCTATACAATTACACGAGTACAAAAAAGATTGCACTTAAGATTCCCGAAAGACATCTTTCTCATTTGGAATCTTATATCCATTGATCCGCGCCCATAGCTCAGCTGGATAGAGCGTCTGACTACGGATCAGAAGGTCGGAGGTTCGACTCCTTCTGGGCGCGCCAACTTTCTTTTTTAAATCTCGTAAGTAATTTCGCATTTGATTTTGTTATGCGAACATTCTTTCTACAAATTCATACCCTTAAAGCTCGAATATAAGATTACATAAAAGTCTGAAGATTCAGAATTTGCTCGATGCTTTTGAAAAATACGCATGAGAGATATGAAATCTTAATTTATAAATTAAAAAGTACCCAGCCTAATTATCGTTTCTAAGACTACACTTCCAACCGTGTAGGTTAGTATTAGGTGGAATAGAAAATAATTTATTCAACTTTAAAAATTTTTACTAGAATTGATCTCAAAAACTCTCTATTTACTCTTAAAAGACCACAACACTATAATAAAATTTATCTCAAAATACGTTATCTTGCTTAAAATATCAATTCCGATCACTCTAAGATGATTTTTAGAACCTGTCCCAAAACCTTAAAGAAATCAGTTACAATCATTCAATAAGTTTGTAATAAAATATGGAAGTTCCCACAAATTACGTCACTTTGGTAGTTTATGAGCTTTCGGGCATATTTTATAATTGTTAAGTTCTCTTCGAGGTTCCTATATTTTGAGGTTTTGGGACAGGCTCGTAGTAAATCATTGATACATTTTCATGTATTTATTAGTTCCTTTCCTTTCATTCAGGACATGAAAATGGCACTAAAAATTAAACGAGCAATTTTGCAAAGAGGCAGAAATTCTCTATAATTACATTTAATTCGGAATTACTGGCTTTTTTAAAGAAGACCCATATTCTAACTTTTGGGACAGATCCTAAATAAGTACATGTTCATTTTAAATTCGGGCCGATCTTAAGATTCTACTGAAAAAATTTTCCACCGTTTAAATCATAATAGATCCTGTCCACTCTTCCTCGAAAAACAGATAATTTAGGACAACTTGAATCTACCTTCCAACGTAATTGCAACGCCACTTTTTGATCCGAAAGTAAAAAAATAGATTCCGGCCCACATTTTTTTCGATCATTCCCATCCATAGAAGAATAGAGCCGAGCGTCTTTTTCGGATACTACATGATCCCAATAGTATTTAAATAAATCTTCTGCAAAAAAAGATTCGTAATTTGGAAATTCCTTTTTTAAAAGGTCGGAACTGACTTTAAAGAAACTAGATTTCCAACTATAACCTAAAATATCATTTTTTCCAAAATAAACATATTCAGAATCTTTAAATAACAAAGTTACATTGGTTTTAAATTTAAGTTTTCTTTGATTTTTGACCCATAACTGCAAAAAATCTTCCAGAGAAATAAGAGGGATCTTTTCTAAATTTTTTCCTTGCTGAACCGTTTCAAATGTCATTTGTGATTTGAAACAAAATGCAAAACTAAGGATTGTACTTAGAATCATAAAAAAGTTCTTTTTTCTCATATTTCTTTCTTTAAACAAATAAATCGATTTTCATTTTTTGGAATAGAACAATTCTCTTCTCTAAAACTATATCTTATCTTTAAAATCGCAGTGATTACATTTTTTGAACTTTACGTGGGAACTACGTCCTGCAGAAAATTCAAAGTTGATTTATTCTAAGAAAACATTCGAAAATTTTTAATCGGAAAAAATAGAGCCGTCCATGCTATCTTCCTTCTTTTATGTGGACCGAATCAATATTTTAATTTTGAGTCCTACCTAGAGCCAAAAACTTTGAAATATGCCTTTGTAGGAACCCATCCGGTCTTTAATCTCACAATTGAAAACCACTCTAACGGCAAAAATGGGTATTTCCCGTTCAAAATCGACTAAAATCTTATTCAAACTTGCACAGTAAAGAGACATAGAATTTCAGATCTTTTCTAGAAATTTAAAAAAAATCAGTGTACGATTTGACACTAAGACTGAGTCTCATTTACATTGCATAAGGACTCTGATACAAGAATTAGGTTTAAAAATGGATAAATGTCACTGCGCACAAGTAGCCTTCGAAACTATTGTAGAAACCGCAAGACTCGAAGGTGTAAATTATCAAGAAATCATAGAAAGAGTAAATGCAGGAAATACTTGCACAGCTTGTAAATCATATCTTATTGAGTATTGTGAATCCAAACTTGAACTTTTCCAAACCGTACAAACAACTCCTTACGGATTCTCTTTTTTCGGAGGTATTGCAGAAGGCGAATGCCTCCCCTCGTAAAAGAGCTAATCATAACTTTCATGAACTTTCAGAAGTGTATCAAAGATTCCTGAACGTTCTCACCCGAGATACATACATCCAAGCACATAGACATAAATCTCCCCCTAAGCCAGAAACGTTTCTGGTGCTCAAAGGAAGTTTAGGATTTATTCTCTTTCGTGAAGACGGTTCGATTCAAGAAACACATTATCTAAACTCCGATGGTCCAGTGTATGGAATTGATATCGCTCCCGGAATATATCATACCCTCGTTTGCCTTTCTGAAAATGCAATTTGCTTTGAGGGAAAATCAGGGCCTTACGACCCAACTACAGACAAGGATTTTGCGCCCTGGGCCCCATCCGAAGCGGACTCGAATCGAAACGAATATCTCAATCAATTAAAAAACCTTTTTTAATCCGACTTATTTTTTATTATAGGCCGTTTTTTACTTTTCTTACCGGAAATTCAAGTTTCTATTTTTTAAATACAATTTGTTGAATTTAAAAAATTTGAAAGATATTATGAATTATCCTGTCAAATATGGCCATTACAATCTGATACCCGACACTCTTCCTTGTGAAAGCGAATTCACACTGAAACTACGACCTATGGATCTTCGGGTCCAATGGAAGCGCTGTTCGATCACTGCGGATTACGTTTCTCTCTATTGCTCTTGTCAGGAAAAACTGGATCCAGACTCTTCCAATACTATTTCAATCGTATTAAATGAATTGATAGAAAACGCGGCAAAGTTTTCCAAAGATAGAAAGGGAGAAATTCTTTTAGATCTCAAATATTATTCCGAAATATTAAAAATTGAAATTAAAAACTCAACGAACGAAATACATAAGAATAAACTGGAAAATTCCATCTCGGCTCTCATTAACCGAAACTCGGACGAAATTTATATCAACAAACTCAAAAGTCGAAATGGAAACGAACCGAACTCTGGAATTGGTCTTTTACTTCTTTCAAAGGATTTTCCCGTCCGATTGGGATTTTTAATCAATGAAATTTCGTATGGTACTTACGATGTGACCGTAAGAGCCTATTTAGATCTGAACGAAGTTGTAAAGACAAAACTCAAAGCTTTGAATGTTTGATTCTTTTATTCGAGACTCGTTTTAATTTCCGATCTGAGTTTTTTAATATTTTCCAAGAATTTAATCTGCCAGTATTTATTTTTATTACCTTTAATCTCCACATTATGAATACTTTTCCTATCGTAAGCGGCGACAAATCTGGAAAGACTTGCAATCCCGGCGCTATTTAAAAAATCCAAATTCTTAATATCAATGACCGCTTTTCCTCTTCCGGAATTATCTAACATTGTTTCGATAGCAGAAATAATTGGATCGTATTCTTCCACATTGAATAAACGAAGAGTTCCAGTGATTCTAATCCTTCCCCGATTTTTTTCTGTTTCAATAGCATAATCTTCTTTTGAAATTTCCATCCCTTTCACTTCCCATCACACTCCAAGGTCACCACTATTCTTTTAAAAAGATCATATACTAACTATTAAAAAAGTATGAAGGCATTTCTTGTATTTTTTAAAAAAAAGACAGATCTTTCGAATAACGCCTAGCAAGCGTTCACTGAAAAAATAACATTTCATAAAGTTTTCTCATCTTTTCAGTATTCCAGATACTCCTTTTAGGAAATCTTAAGATCCTGCCTCTCTCGCTCTTTTTTACGCTTTCACTTGATCTGGCTTCCTCAATTTTCAGATTATGTCGTTTTAGGAATTCGCTTTCTACATTCTCCATGAAAATACTTTCGGATTTCAGATGAACAATCTTCAGAAAACCCCAGTAAAAAAGAAAACTTAACTCTAAATTATTTTTTCATCTAATTTGGGTTACGTTATTTCAAACGCATTTTTTAGAACCCATGATATGAAAACTCTTGCAACATCTCTCCCCTAAGAAGACTATATGAGATTGTGGGAATTTTACCCATTTACATAAATAAACCTGGAAAGAAGCTCTATGCCTGAGTTTGATTCGATTGATCTTATGAATTATGCAGTTTACGGAAATGAACAAGATCCCGAATGGGCTGATATACGAAACTATATCAAGTCCAGTGCTTCTGCACAAAGAGAATTGGAAGAATTAAGACGTTCCACACCGCAGAATGACAGAAAAAGAAGGGACCTCGCTCGTCCTCAAGAACTCGGAAGAGGTAAATCCCACGAACCGGAATCCTCTCCAAGAAATGCAAATTCTTTAGAGGAAAAAAAGAAATGGTGGTCTATTTTTACGGGCGAATAAAATAGCTCCCCTTATTGTAAAAGTCCGAGGGAACATTCATGGAAAAGGAAGCTCAAACATATCTCAGATTGAAGCAGTTTGTGGCTCCTTTCTTGGGTTTTGCCGTGAACATTAACGCCTATGGAACGGAACATATTACCCAGGAAGGTAAGCTAATCCTTGTCAGCAATCATAGATCCGACATGGATCCGTTCATTCTTTCCTATACTTTTCCTAGATATATTTCTTGGATCGCTGCGGATTATACGTTCCGAATCCCGATCTTCAAAGACTTAGCAAAATTGGCCGGAGGAATTCCGATGGCAATTGATGGAAAAATTTCTATGGCAAGTATCAAAATGGTACAACAGGTTTTTAAGAGAGAAGGCGTCTTGGGAATTTTTCCGGAAGGTCACGATTACATGGTTCAAAACGACTTTTTCGCCCCCATGGCACGATTTCACGAAGGTTTTGCGGCATTCTCAATTCGAAACAAAGTCGATATTCTTCCTTCGGTAATCGTTCCCATTGAAGAAAGTTATTCTGATATTCCAATCCCTTCTTTAGTTCGTTCTTTTATGGGAATGCCTAAGGAAGTCTGCGATATCAAGCGGAGATCGATTTATAAAAAGGTCCGCGTTTTTTATGGACCTAAAATCGATCATAGACCTTATCTTGAAGGAAAATTGGAAGATAATTTAAAAAAACTTTCGGATGAAGTTCGAGTGAGAATGGAAAATCTACAAAGAACCGAAGTAGTTTAGAAAATTCTAAACCTCTATTTCTCCCGAGAAAATCTCTCTTGCAGGTCCAGTCATCAAAATACTTCCGGACTCCTGCCATTGAATTTTAAGAGTCCCGCCTCTTAAATCGATCTTTACTTCCTTTCCGGACCTTCCCGTTAAACTTCCAGCAACCGTCACCGCACAGGCTCCGGTTCCACATGCAAGCGTTTCTCCCGCACCCCTTTCCCAGGTCCTTTGATAAAAATGATCTTTTCCGCGAACCGTAACAAATTCCACATTCACTCGTTTCGGAAAAATAAGATGCCGTTCGATCAAAGGCCCAATTCCACTTACGGGAAATTGATCACAATCATCCACAAAAATTACACAATGCGGATTTCCCATACTTACCGCAGTAAACTTTAGATTTTTTCCCGCGATCTCAAATGCTTGATCGATAATCGCTTCTTCATCCTTCCAATTTACAGGAATTTTGGACGGGACAAGAATCGGTTTTCCCATATCAACACTAACAAAATCGACTTTATTACCCGATCCGATCTTGAGATCCACTTCTAAAACACCTGCGCCAGTTTCGATTTTTGGATTTTTAGAATTTGTTAAGCCGTGATCGTAAATGTATTTGGCAACACAGCGAATTCCATTTCCGCACATCTCAGAGGAACTTCCATCTGAATTATACATGTCCATCATAAAATCGCCTTGTTTTGAATTACGAATAAAGATGACTCCGTCACTCCCAATTCCAAAATTACGATTGGATATTTTTTGAATCTGCTCCGGAGTCAGGCGAATATCAGCCTGAGTGGAATCGATATAAACGTAGTCATTACCAATTCCTTCCATTTTTGTAAACTTAAGCGTGGCCACGGGAACTCCTAGGATGAATTGAATCCTATGTTTTCTTAGACTCATACCTGAGGAAATTCAAAAACAAGAAAAAGTTATGTACTTTTTTCTGGCTTTTTCGACTTCAACCGAAGACATTGAAAATTGAGCCATTCTTTTGGGGGCTTTTTTGAACCAAACTTGTTATCTCTGCTCAAGTACTAAAAATTCCACAATTTTTGTGGAAAATGGAATCGACATCGTCCGTTGTTCTGATTGTGGCCACGTTTTTTCCACTTATGAACAGGAAGAACACTACGAAGGTTATTGGGACGACGATTCTTCCTATGATCTTGGTTGGTGGGATCATGCCCATAGAGAAATTTATCAAGACTTCATCAAAAGATTTTTAACAGCTCCTTCAGGCAAAATTTTAGACGTAGGTTGTGGACTCGGTTTTTTTGTTAAACGAATTGGGGATCAAAAACCCGATTGGGAAGCCACGGGTTACGAAATATCCGAAAAAGCAGTTCAATTTGCCAGGGATAAAAACGGACTGAAAAACGTTTTTTCGGGAATTGTCCAAAATTCCGGAATTGCAAAAGGTTCTCTGGATATCATTACTCTTTGGGACGTGATCGAACACATTCCAAAACCTCATAGCTTGCTAGAATATTTGTATTCTCTTTTAAAACCAGGTGGAATTCTTTTTCTACAAACTCCGAATTTTCCAATTCAACTTTTTAAAGCGAAGTTGAAAGTCGCTCTGAAGGGCATGCAACCAAACGGTCACTATCTTGAAGCGAAAGATCACATCAACGATTATACCGAAAAGACGATGAGAATGCTTGCAAAACAAACAGGATTTGCAGACTGTAAGTTCACGATTCTCAAACCGATCGCTTCCGTTTCAGGAAGTCAAGGCGGCGGTCTTGGTCCTCTTTTTAAAAAAGTTTATTATTATGCGACTAAAACAATTTGGTTACTCAGTTTTAAAATGATGAACTTGAACAATACATTATTCGCCGTTTTAAAGAAATAATCTCAAAGCAGTTCTTAGATCGTTTGTTTCCAAATAGGAATATTCTCGCTTTCCATCGGAACCGAATTCAAACGAAATCTTTCGTTCTTTCGGACTACTCTGTTTTTTAGAAAAGATGGACGTTATACGAATCGCTGCAATTCCATAACGAAGCGCACCTTCTATGTCATCCTTTAAAGAATCACCTATCATTGAGACGACTTTTTCTTCAGAAACAAACCGGTTCGCCCTGGAGTAAAATTCTTCCGAAGGTTTTTCCTTTCCGACTTCTTCCGAACTTAAAATTGCGTAAGGAAAAGTTTTTGGAAATAAAAGATTGAACTTAATCAATTGAGTTTTCAGATTCTCATTTGTACAAAAAAGAAGTTTATGTTTTTCTGAAATTGTTTTTAAGAGTAAGAAAACCTCTTTATATTCTTTTTCGTACTTTTTTTTACGAATCTTAATTCCATCCTGAAAGTTTCGGAAGTAATCTCTCTCTAATTTTAAAATCCACTTCGGGTCCAAAGTTCCCCATTTTGACAGGCACATTTTTTTGAAGTAAATTAAACGAAGCCGGTTCGAAGGAGAGTCCTTTAGTTCAATTTTTGTTTCTTTTCTTGCAGTCTCATAGAATTCCGAAAATTCCTTTGCGGAAGAGAATCCGTATTCTTTTGCGTTTCTACAAAATTGCTGAATCGTGGTTTCATAGATTCCAATCGAATCTAAAAGTGTGTTGTCAAAGTCCAAAAAAAGAGCCATTCCTTGCAAAAGAATCTTTTCAATTCCAAATGCAATTCTTTTACCCCATTTTTCCTTGCATGATTGGAGATTCCCCTAAATCTTCCTACAAGTATGGACAACAACCAAAAAACCATTTCCCGTAAATCCTTTCTTGCAGTTTTAGGTTTTTGCTTTTCAGCACTCGTAAGTGGAATATGGTTTTTAAAATTCAGACAAAAAATTTCCGGAAAAATTTTAGGTCCGAATCACGATGTTGGACATAGAATTCGAAGTAATATAGAACCAAACGTAACCTCCAATATAAATCTTTCTATTTCCGAAAAAGTAAAAGTGCTAATCCTAGGAGGAGGAGTCTCTGGATTAAGTGCAGGTTATTATCTTCATAAATCTAGATTTGATGAATTCAAAATTATAGAATTAGAAAACGATTCCGGTGGAAATTCAAGATCAGGACGGAATTCGATCGGTAATTATCCTTGGGGCGCTCATTACTTACCTCAACCCGGAGAAGAAGCGATTCTAGTACGTAAGTTTCTTGAAGAAAACAAAGTCATCGTGGGTAAAGACAAAAATGGAAAACCAATTTACAACGAAAGATATCTTTGCTTCGATCCCGAAGAACGAATCTTCCATCAAGGAAGATGGAATGAAGGTTTATATCCCACAGGTAGCCCTGGATCACGGGCCGCAAACGAAGAGCAAAAGTTCAAGAAATTTATTCAAAATTGGAGATCAAAGATTGGAAAAGACGGTAAAAAAGCTTTTTCGATTCCGATTGATCTTTCTTCGAAAGATCCTGAATTTTTAAAACTAGATAAAATTAATTTTTTTGAATATATCAAAGAACACGGATTTAAAACAAAAGAGCTTTTTTGGTTTTTGGATTATTCCGTTCGCGACGATTTCGGCGGTTCTATAGATACGGTGTCCGCTTGGATCGGACTTCATTATTTTTGTTCTCGCCCTGTGGATGAAAACGGAGAGGACTTGAGTCTTCTCACTTGGCCTGAAGGAAACGGCTTTCTAGTAGAAAAGTTAAGATCTCCAATTCGATCCAAAATTCAAACCGGGACACTTGTAGAAAATGTAAAACCATCAAATTCAAAGAAAGGTAGATTCTCAGTTCGAATTTACACACCTTCCACAGGAATACAAAAAGATATTCTTTGTGATTCGATTGTTTATTCTCTCCCGTCTTTCACTCGAAAATACATTTTAAAAGAAAAATCGGGAATCGCCGACGGTTTGATCTATTCTCCTTGGTTAGTCGCTAACCTAAGCGTTGACAAAGTCCCGGCGGGTAAAGGAATTCCTCCTTGTTGGGATAATGTAATCTATCAAAGTTCTTCTTTGGGTTACATCGTCTCCACACACCAAGATTTGTACGGAAGTAGTAGGGAAGAATCCGTTCTCACATATTACAAAGCATTCGGTGAACAAGATACAATTTCCACCCGCAAAAGAATGATGAAAACGTCTTGGTCCTCTTGGAAAGAATCGATTTTATTCGATTTAAAAAAAGCTCACCCGGATATCGAGAAAAGAGTCTACAACATAGATGTTATGACCTACGCACACGCGATGATCCGCCCCGTTCCCGGATTTATTTGGGGAGGACAAAGGGAAAAACTTTCCATCTCTTATCCGAATCTTCATTTCGCACATTCTGATCTAAGCGGAATCTCCATCTTCGAAGAAGCTCTGGTTAGGGGTTACAATGCTGCACATAAAATTCTCAGAGATCAAAAAACGTGAATTCTAGGGCTTGGATTTTTAAACCGTCCGTGGATCTTGCATTTATCATTCTCCCGGGAATTGTTTCCGTACTATTTTTATTTATATTAAAAAAATGGAATATACTTCCTTCCGAAATTAGTCCTTGGACTTGGTTTTATACCGTTTTACTGATCGACGTAGCGCACGTATACTCCACTCTCTTTCGCTCCTACTTTAACGAGGAAGAATGGAAAAAGAAAAAAAACCTTTTGATTACTGTACCGATCGTTTGTTTTTTATCTTCGGTCCTTTTGTATTCTTACGGAGTGATTTGGTTCTGGAGAATCATGTCATACGTTGCAGTTTTTCATTTTATACGGCAACAGTTCGGATTTCTGGCTCTCTACCGAAAAAAAAGCGCGTCTGCCCAAATTCCATTTTTATTCGATAAGATCACAGTCTATTTAATGGGTGGTATTCCGATTATATACTGGCATCTTACAAACCAAAAGAGAGAATTTTCTTGGTTTATAAATGGGGATTTTTGGATGTATCCGATTCCTTCTTTAGCAAACGTATTACTTTGGTTTCAACAAACGTGGCTTTGTTTTTATATACTGATTCATACATATTATTTCATAAGATATCGTTCATTGCCTTTAGGAAAAATTCTACTCGTAGTCAATACTTGGATGGTTTGGTTTTTCGGGATTGTTTATTTCAATTCCGATTTTTCATTTACGATTACAAATGTAATTAATCACGGAGTTCCATACATATTTTTACTTTTTTATTACACAGTCCAAAATCCTTCGGAAATTAGAATAGAAATATTCAAAAGTGGATCTTGGATTAAAATCCTTGTATGTTTTTTATGTATTTTATTCGCTTTCGCATTCGTTGAAGAATGGGTTTGGGACAGTTTTATCTGGAAAGATCATTCTTCCATTTTTAAAAATTCAAGCTTCTATTCCTTTGAACTTCCCGAGTTCGCATCCGCCATTTTGGTTTCTCTTCTTTTTCTCCCCCAATTTACCCATTATATTCTGGACGCGTATCTTTGGAAGATCGGAGAACTCAACCCGAGACTGTTTCACTTTTTTGAAATTCCTGAAAAGAATTAAAAAATTCGCTCCTTTGAAATTCTATCACATTCGGGACCAGTTTTCGTTTTTAAATAGACAATCCAGGTTTTCCTTTCATAATGACGAAAAAGTTAAACAGGAATGGATCCATGATCATCGTTGAAGGAATCGACTATTTCTTAATACCTGCAGAGAACCCAGAAGTCTCTGCGAAGTTTTATTCTGATATATTCGATTTTGAATCGGTAAATGAAAAATCAGGCGAATACGTCGTGATGGGATTGGACTCAATCAATATTAAACTTCAAAAAATTTCCGGTTTTAAAAACTCTTTAGGCGAAAGTAAAATTCCGGTTTTAAGTTTTGTTTTAGATGTGGACGATTTTACTGAAGCGATTGCGGAGCTTGAAGAGAACAAGATCTCCATTATCCGCGGACCCGAGACCAACAATAGCGGTGAATTTTTACATTTCCTAGATCCCGCAGGTAACGTTTTAGAAATCAGTTATAAAGATTGATTTTCTCTAAAACAACTGTGTACACAAAAAAGCCTCTCTTTGAGAGGCTTTTTTATTCTCTAAAGTTCCAAACCATTTCCTCCCGGTTTAGCCTACTTTATCGATAAAAGTACCCTTAACTTTGTAAAAATCCCCGTTTTGCCCGGCTTCAATCGCAAAAGCTCTCTTGTCTGAAACGTTAGCCTGTTTGTTTTCATAAGGCTCGACGTGAATCATCCCTTCTTCCTTAGGAATTTTTCTTGTATCTTTGACTCCTTTTTCTGGAAGCCCTAGCTGAACCGAGGAAACTACCTTCATGATACAACTCCTAACCGAACTTTAACAGATTTATGGAAAAAACCAAACACTTTTTACGGAGAATTTTATTGAATGAACTAGGACTCGATAACGTTCCCCGAAAACGGATCGATTACTGAAAGCCAATCTTACAACTCCCTTTTCCAGTCGTTATAAAATACTGAACCGCGTAATTTTCCGTAAAACTGATGGTCGGATTGTAAACAGGAGCGGAAAAAGTTCCTATAGCATTGGTGGTACAATTTTTTGAAAAATATTTCACGGCCACCAGGTTATCACATTCAAAAGTAAGAATCGTCCCTCCCGTTTCCCTAAGATTGGAACGAAAAGCTTTTGTAGAATAATCATCTGTAAATTTGATCGTCTGGGAATCTGGGTAGTTAATCGCGGTTTCATCCCCATAAATATTACCGTAAGCCTTATAACAATCCACGTAGAATCTTCTCGTGGAACAATTATAACCATCGGTTCCGTTAACTGTATCGCAAAATCCATCCACTTTTGAGACGGTCAAAAAACCCGCAGTTGCTCCGGTAGGAACGGTGGTGATGATTTCCGTAGTCGTTGTTGAAAAGATTGTACCGGCAAGCCCATTAAACTTTACGATCGTGTCCGGAGTAAAATTTCTTCCTTTGATTGTGATTTGAGTTCCAGTATAAGAGACTCCGTCTGTTTGGGGAGGAGATCCAGCCGGAGGTTCGATTGAAATAACCACGGGACTTCCCAAACCGAGCCCGGCGAATAAATTGTTATTTGAATCTTTTTCTTTACATTGAAATAAGAATGGTATTAGAAGGAACGTTAGGAAAATTTTTCTCAATTTATGTAGCATAACTTCAATTGTCTCAAAAAATTTAAGACAGGCATTTATTTTATCGGAGCAAAAAGGTTTCGGCAAGAATTATTCTGTTGAAAAAATGGTCCATTAAAATGAGTGAATCTTCCACAATATTGTATTCTACAGAAAAAGAAATCGCGGTTTTACTTTTAAATAGACCCGAAAAAAGAAACGCGATCAGCATAGAACTTCTTTCGGCACTTCACATGGCCATTCTAAAAGCGAAAAAGGAAAAATCCGTCCGAGCTCTCGTTATTGGTGGAATCGGACCATCCTTTTGTGCAGGAGCCGATTTAAAAGAGAGAGTAACGATGTCCTCCAAAGAAGTGAAGCGCTTTTTGAGTGATCTTAAAAATTGTTTCTTAGAACTGGAAAATTTTCCATATCCGACCGTAGCGGCACTGGATGGGGATGCGTTCGGAGGTGGATTAGAACTCGCGCTTTGCTGCGACTTTATCCTTCTCAAAAACGATATTCGAATCGGACTTACAGAAACTCGTTTAGGAATTATACCTGGAGGTGGAGGAACTCAAAGACTTCCTCGCAGAATCGGAATCGCGAAAGCGAAAGAAATGATTTTTACAGGTAATACGATCGATGCAAAAACCGCTTTCAGTTACGGTCTCGCAAATTCAATCTGGCACGATTCTTCTCTGCCTGCTGCAAAAATGTTAGCGGAAGAAATGGCATCTCATTGCGCACCTCTCGCACTTCAGCTTGCAAAGAAAGCAATTTCGGAAGGTTATGGTCAGGATATACGAAAGGCTCTCGAAACGGAGAGCATATATTACAACAAAACCTTAAAGACGGAAGATCGGTTGGAGGCACTGAAAGCATTTCAAGAAAAACGAAAGCCGATTTTTAAAGGAAGATAAATGATTCTTACAGGAAAAGAAATTCAAAAACGAATCGGTAAAGATATTGTAATTACTCCCTACTCAGAAAAACAGCTCAACCCAAACTCTTATAATCTAAGGCTTCACGAGGAACTTCTAGTTTATACGGAACTTCCTTTGGATATGAAAAAGCTAAATCTTACCAAAAAACAAATTATTCCAGAATCAGGTCTTTTGTTAAAGCCGGGTATACTGTATTTGGGAAGAACCTTAGAGTTCACCGAAACTCATAACTTAGTGCCTATGCTTGAAGGTAGGTCATCCATCGGAAGATTGGGAATGCTCGTTCACGTAACTGCTGGATTCGGAGACGTAGGTTTCAAAGGATTTTGGACTTTGGAAATTTCTGTCATTCAACCTCTCATTGTATATCCCGGAGTGGAAGTCTGTCAGATTTTTTATCATACTCTTGAGGGACAAATAACGGAATATACATCCGGAAAATACCAAGCTAATCAGGGAATTCAACCTTCGATGTTATATCAAGACTTCGAGAAGTAGAAATTTTCTTTTTTGTTGACTTTACCCGCATCCTTCCG
This sequence comes from Leptospira mayottensis 200901116, assembly GCF_000306675.2. NCBI lineage: Bacteria > Pseudomonadati > Spirochaetota > Leptospiria > Leptospirales > Leptospiraceae > Leptospira > Leptospira mayottensis. Next base: position 72,869 of record NZ_CP024871.1, on the reverse strand, counting down.
AGAATTTTGACCTCAAAACACTTTTTGGAGTATGGAATGGTAAAGTTTATAGTAATCGCAGTGCTTATATGTCTTTCAATGCCTGCATTTGCGAGTGAAGAAGATGCAATTCTTGGAAAATGGTGGAATAAAGAAAAAGACGCTCAAGTCGACTTGCACAAATGTGGAGCAAAAATTTGTGGAAAGATTGTTTGGTTAAAAGAACCAGTTTATCCTGCAGGAAGCACCGAAGGAACTCCCGGTAGTCCAAAAGTAGACGTACATAATAAAGATGAAAGCCTTCGCACCCGCCCTATCATGGGATTGCTCTTCCTCACCGGCTTTTCCTACGAAGGCGAACAAGTTTGGACCGGAGGAAGAGTTTACGATCCGAAAGGAGGTAAAACCTACGACGGTAGACTTACTTTAAGAACCGCTGATACTCTTGATTTAAAAGGTGGTTATAAAGTAGGTTTTATGATGATCGGAAAAGAATCCACCTGGACCAGAGTAAAATAAAATTTCTAAGTTTTTCCATCAAAGAAATTAACAAAAGATCCTCTGTTGCAAATCAAAAAAACTCTCCGAATTAATTCAACGGAGAGTTTTTACTCAAATTTTATTTTCTATTTCTTTAAGAATTTTTTTCGCGTTCTTGTTTTGAGGATCCACATTTAAAACTTTAATCGCAATCTCTTTAGCTCGCACGTATTCACGTTGAAGTCGGTACAAATCGGAAAGATTGACAAGATTGTTTGTATGATCCGGTTGTTTTGCAGCTACCTTTTCCGAGGCAGAAATCGCTTCAGAAAACCTTCCTAACTTCTTGTTAGCGATAGAAAAATAATACCAATATTCGCTTAATTCGGAATTCAGTTCGAGATACTTTCCTAAAATTTCCACGGCTGTGACGTAATCCTTATCCTTAAAACTCAAAAGCCCGAGTAACTTGATTACCTTTGAATCATCCGGTGTTTTAGTATAAAGATTCATAAGTTCGTCGATTGCTTCTTTTACGTTTCCATTTCTATATAATTGACGCGCGTGAGAATAAGATGCGTTCCGATCGGAAAGTCCCTCTTTCAAAGAAAGGCTTCTTATTTTATCAGTTTTTAAACAATTTTTCTCTGAATGTAACTGAGGAACTCCGTACTCAATTCTTAAAAGGGAAAGGTCGTCGATAATTTCCCCTTTCTTACAAATCAGTTGTTCAATTTGTTGGATATTCCCTTTTCCAGCTTCCACAGTTTTTAAAAAGAGAGTCTCATCTTCGTTGATCAATCTTGTATCTTTATTGGGAGTAAGATCCAGATCATCCTTACCGTCCGAACCAATGATAAGAACGTCTCCTTCCCTTAAGGTCGTCGTAAAAACTTGAAAGGCATATTCCGATTCCAAACCGATCTTACGAAGCGTTAACGAAGACTCCAAAAAGACAGCTCTTCCTCCTCGATACAAAACAGTAAAAGGATGTTCCGCATTGAAATAGTATGTTTTACCGGAATTTTCTTCGATTAGAAAAAAAGAAGCTGAAACCACCATACTCCCATCAAAAGATTTGAATACGGCGTTTAATTCCTCATACATTTCCGTAAGCCATTGTTCCGGAGAAATATCCAGAATCTTATCATCTGCGGCGGAACGGGCCAGAATCGAATTGACTATAACTCCTATAACCAGAGCACCTCCCGCACCTTGCATAGATTTACCCATCGCATCACCGTTCATTGCAAAGACATATCGTTTATAATCAGAAGAAGTTCCCAAATGCAGATTCCCGGTAATGCAGATGTCTCCTCCCAAATCAGCCCGTTTCCCCTTAAATTCGAACTGCTTTTTTTGTCTGAGCAAAAATTGAGTGGAAATCCGAGCAGATTTATTCGCGTTGTAATTCAAAGGTTTTGCAAGAAGAGAAGTTAAAAAATAGTCTCCATCTTGTTGAATTTTGAGGTTTTGCAGTTCCTCGATTTTTTCAGACAGTTCTTCCGTTCTGAGACGCACTTTGGCGGCAAGATAATTCGCGTAATCCTGAAGTTCTTTTCTTGCATCACGGATCGAGGAAACCATATTGTTAAACGAATTCGCCAAAAATCCAATTTCGTCTTTGATTCGGATTGGAACTTGCACTTCCAGATTTCCACCGTTCACTTTTTCAACTCCGCTCAATAAGTCTTTTAACGGAGAAAAAAGACTTGCTCGAAAGAAAAAAGGGAATAAAAAAACAATCGCAATGACCACTATGTTGAGAACAATGATTTGTTTTAATGCAATCGGATGCATAAACTCGCGATAAGCTCTATAAGAAAATCCGACTTCACTTACATTATTCCTTTCGCGATCGCATTTAATAAATCCTATATAATGAAAATTATGATTTCCTACTCTCTTTCCACGATAATATCTCGTAAAAGAAGGAACAAAAGGACGGAAATAATTTAGAACTTTTTCTTTAAGTATGGTCGGGCTTATATTTTTACCATCCGATTTACAAAAGTCCCAATGATATTCTAAAAAAACTTGAAACATTTTAAGTTTTTTAGAATTTTCTAAATAACGTTTTCCTTTCGTACAAAAATCTTCCGCAAAGATATTATCCAGTTTATTTGAGGCTGCAATTACGTGGAGGTTCAACCTGGATAATTCTTTACTCAATTCAAGTTTAAGATTTTTATCTTCCAGATTAGGATGTTCGTTTAAGAAATTTATGATAAAATATTTATATCCTCCGAAGTTCTCATGAGAACGATCCATAAGTTCTAGAAGAGATTCTCTAAAACCATTTTCAGAAAGATTAAACATTTTCTCATATAATAATGTATTCTTAAAATCAATTTCAATCTGTTCTTGATCCGGATGGATTTTAGGATCGTATTTTTCTTTATCAAAAGAATTTTCAGCATTATTCCATTTAAATATGTAAGAAATCCCCCCTTTGACACTTTCACCTTCCAACGCCTTCTCAACACGAATCCGGCTCAGAGTATCATATTCGAACTCTTTATCCTGGTTAGAAATATAAATCAAAATTTGCATGATGATCAGGACAGCAACGAATGTAATTCCAACGATCTCAAGCATGAAAGAAGTTTTTTCGATCGAGAAGTTTAGATATAGAACAAGAACAATAAAGAACGCCATCATAAACAAAAAAACGATCAAAGTAAAATAAATCGATCTTTCTAAATAGCCGTCATTACCCAAAAAATTCGTGATTACCAGGGCCGTTCCTCCGACCAAGAAAGACACCATAAATGTGAAGACGACCCATCGCATTTTTCCGCTAAGATGGATCATTCTCCAAATCGGAATTGCAAGAAAATTAACAAACATGTAACTAAATACGATGATCGCAATTTTGCTATTGATGTTTCCCGCGTTAAAATCCCAGCGATACACTGTGAAATAATATTTCACAGAAGCGTTCCAAGTGGAAAAACAGAAATAGCTAATTGAAAATAAGGCAATCAACCACAACACAATCGTAGTTATTTGATTGAATTTCGGAAAATCGTTTTTGGGATAACGTGCGATAAACTGTCCAATGTGCAAAATTGCGGGAAGAATGAAACCTACTGTGATCCAGCGATGATATGCCGCAAAAGGATGATAAAGAAACGTAGCGATAACATAACCAAATTGGAATATTCCGAGAAAAAAAGTCCCAATTGCCAAGTGTTTCGTGCTCGATATTTTTCGATCAATAAAAAGAAATACGCCGGAAACGAGCATGGAAGTTAAGAACAGTAATAAACTCCCAAAAGAATAATAATTTAAAAACACGTTGTTCCAGACGAATTCAGTTTCGCCCATAAGCTTAATAAACCTTTCTTTTAAAAAATTTTTAATCGATTCTGAAAGAATCGGTTTTTTTATCTTTTAGAACAAACGTTACTTTAACTGTGGGAATCTTCTTTTCAATGATAAAATTAGAATCAATTCGATTTAACGAATGATTAGAGATCTTATCTCAAAAATACATCACTTAAGTGACCTTAAGGGTTTATGGTTTACCGAAATTTTACTTTTAAGGCAGACAACGAGTTTTCATAATATGTTTTTTATTTTAGGGAAATTGTACAAAAGTTCCGAGGATGGATTCTTTTTGGAAAGTTTTCCAAGTATAAACTTCATAAGGGCCAGGAACAACCCAGCCTTTCAATAAACTGGACCAATTTTTATTTCGAATAGATTTCAGTCTTAAAATCACTTCTTTTGTTGTTTTAGGAGAATTTTCAAAAACCAATTTTTTGACAAAATCCCGGTACCCTACAGGACCTAATTCTTTATAAAGAATATATTGAACTTTTAAAGCTTTATTATAAAAGACAGAAGTAGCCGAAGGATACTTCTGTCTAAAATCCGGATCTAATGGAAAATCTTTTCCACCTTGAAGACCTTCTTCTGTATCCCATTCCTCCGCGATTGAAATAAGCTCATCCTTTGTGAGATCGATTTTCTTTTCTTTGTACAAAACAAAAGGTAAAAAGGAAACTAATCCTTCACTCAACCAAGCCAAATCTGAAAAGTAAAAATGCCCGAGTTCATGAAACAATAACGCCGGATACCCTATAGGAGAGAGATCGGGTTCCATAAAAATTCCACGCGTTGTTCCCAAATCCCCAGAGATATTATTGTATCCTGTGACTCTGGTTCCATTTAGAAAAATTTGATCTTGGACTATCAAAAGAACCTTATATTTCTCGGAAACCCTTTGATCCTCAAATATAGAAGCACTGGCTTCGTGAAAGGAGATACCGGAATAAGATTCTAAGGCTCTAAAAAAGTCGGAGGTTTTACGGTAAGCAAATTCGTTCCAATTCCTATTTTGAGAATTATTTCGAATTTCAAGTATAAGTTCCCCTCGATTTAGAGGAATCCTTCGAATCCATTTATTTTTATCTGAATAAAGATTAATAGAAACTAAGAATAAAATTCCTAATAAGAATTTACGCACGATCTCTTTCGATGAGTTTTAAAAGTCTTTCCCCGTTTTGATTTCCGGGATCTAAGTGTATTAGCTTTCGAGCCATCTTTTCAGCGAGATCAAATTGATCCATTAAGCGATAGATATCAGAAAGATTAACTAAATTAGATAGGTTATCCGGTTGAATGTCGTTCAGTTTCAAACTCGCTTGAAGAGCTTGTTCATACTTTCCTACTTTTTTATTTGCAATGGAAAGATAAAACCAATACTCATGTAATCCTGGATCAGTTTTGAGATAGTTATTCAAGACTTCAATCGCTGTCGTATAATCCTTACCTTTAAAACTCAAAAGACCCAAAAGTTTATTGATTTTTTGATTTGCAGTGTCGTTCGTATATCCTGTCTTGAGAAGTTCGAGAGCTTGATCTATTTTGCCATTTTTATACAACTGTTTTGCGTCTTCATA
>NZ_CP024871.1:0-65000 GCF_000306675.2 Leptospira mayottensis 200901116 | reverse complement strand
CCGGTCAGCCATCTGTGATAGGCAGCAATTGGATGATAGTAAAACGCCGCCATAAAATATCCGATCTCAAAAAGACCAAACACAAGAAAGGCGATTCCGAGATGATATGTAGCAACGGTCTTCCTTTTTAAACTGAGAAAAAAAACGGCGAGAAAAAAGGTCGTAATCGTTACTAGAAGACTTCCAAAAGAATAATAATTGAATAAAACCAAATCTGATCTCAGAAAATCTAATCCCATAATCTCCAATTCCGTTTTTTTAATTCTTTATTTGGTTCGCAAAAGTAAGACTTCATTAAAAAATCTTGAAAACGGCTTCAATAATCCACACTAAAACTAAAAATCAATAGAAAAAATAAGGACTCAAAGGAGTTTTCCATTATGCTATCTTTTAAGAAACTCAATTCTCTCAACACTAAGATTATAACTCACTTAAAAGAAAAACTTTGGTTAAAAATTTTCGTTGGAATGTTAGCCGGAATTCTTACTGGGATCCTACTCGGTTCCGATTTGTCTTTAGTCAATAGAAATGTCGCGCAACTTACCACTTCTTGGCTTGTTATACCAGGACTTATATTCATCAACCTATTACAGATGATTATGATACCTTTGATCTTCTCTTCTATTATTCTCGGAATTTGTTCCGCTGAAAATATAGAGAATGTTAAAAAACTAGGAATCGGAACCTTAATTTATTTCGTTTTTACAACTTTCATCGCCGTTACAATTGGAATTACACTATCACTCTGGCTGGAACCAGGAAAATCAACGACTCAAATTAAAAATACTCTGAGTTCAAACATTCCATCTCCAACTGAGATTCCGACCCTAGATAGATATCCTGAGTTGTTTATGTCCTTCTTTCCAAAGAACCCGTTCCTTTCGATCACTCAGGGAGAAATGTTAAACGTAATTGTGTTTTCTATTCTGCTCGGAATTGCGATTCTTTCGGTTTCAAAAGATCTATCAAAACCGATTCTTGAAATTTTGAATTCGGTTTTTCAAATCAGTATGAAAATCGTGAATTGGGCGATGGCTTTAACCCCTTTCGCCGTTTTCGGTCTGATGGCAAAGGCGATCTCTTCCATCGGTGTGGAATTGCTCGTTACTCTCGGCGTTTATATGAGCGTCGTTCTACTCGGACTTGTTTCAATACTCGGAGTTTATTCGATCATTCTTATATTTTTAGCGAAAAGAAATCCGATCAACTTCTTCTCAAAGATCGCGAGTTTACAACTCCTAGCGTTTTCAACTTCGAGTTCCGCTGCGGTAATGCCGGTTTCAATTCAAACAGCGACGGAAAACCTAGGAGTGAAAAAAAATATCGCGGAGTTTATCATTCCTGTCGGAGCTACGGTCAATATGGACGGAACTGCTCTTTACCAAGCAGTCGCAACAGTTTTCTTAGCACAATATTTCGGAATCGAATTAAGTCCAACCCAGTTGGTCTTTATTCTTTTTGCAACCGTCGGAGCTTCGATCGGAACACCGAGTACACCCGGAATCGGAATCGTGATTTTGGCCACGATTCTTGCCGGGTTAGGAATTCCCACGGAAGGAATCGGAATTATTTTAGGAGTGGATCGCTTTCTGGACATGTGTAGAACAACTGTCAATGTTACCGGAGACATTACCGCCTCCTGCGTAATGGATAGGATAACTTGATTGAGATATAAATTCTATCGACTTACGTTTTATAACATTCTCGCTAATATTACAGTACCTCTAACTAGCTTAGTTGATATAAGTATATTAGGAAATCTTGATACTTATATTTTTATGGCGGGAACCGCATTATTCGGAATTCTTTTCGATTTTATTTTTTGGATGTTTGGTTTTCTAAGAATGGGAACCACGGGATTGACCGCCCAAGCCACCGGAAAAAAGAACGAAAAGGAATCTCTTTTTATTCTGACTCGATCCATTGTTCTAGCCTGTTTGTTCGGAATGATGATCTTTCTTCTTTCTCCTTGGATTTGTGAAATTGGATTTCAAATTTTACACGGAAACACCGACGTCAAAGCGGCAGGCCTTGCTTATTTTAAAGGGAGAATCCCCGGTTCCATTGCGGTTCTTTGTAATTACGTGTTTACGGGCTGGTTTTTAGGAAGAGAAAAGAGTTTAACCGTTTTGATCGCAACCGTTATCGGAAACGGAATCAACGTGATTCTCGATGCTTGGTTTATCCTTAATCTAGGCTGGGAATCGTATGGAGCTGGTTTAGCGACCAGCATCAGTCAGTTTGGAATGTTGATTGTTTTTATTTTTGCGTTTCTCAGAGAATTGAAAGTTCGGCCTAGCTTAAAACTATCTTTTCTGAAAGACAAAGATCTATTTTCCATTCAAGGCTTTTCCCTTCTTCTTCATCTGAACAAAGATATCTTTTTGAGAACTTTGTTTTTAATTCTTACATTTAGCTTATTCCGGAATTTCAGCTCGGAAGTAAGTACGGAAATTTTAGCGGCGAACTCGATTCTACTTCAATTGATTCTTGTAAGTGCCTATTTAGTCGACGGAGTCGCGTTTGCCACAGAAAGCCTGGCCGGAAATATCTGCGGTGAAAAGAATTGGAAACTTCTGAAAGAACTTCTTTACCTGGCTCTTTACAATAGCGTTTTTTTCACTTCGATTTTTTTGGGATTCGTTTTTCTATTTCCGAATTTCACATTCGGAATGATCACAAGTAGCGACGCCGTTTTATCTTTGTTGAAAAAATATCGATTTTGGCTGTTCCCTGTTTTAGAAATCGGAGCCGTCGCATTTATCTTGGATGGTTTTTTTATAGGACTCACACAAGGGAAAATTCTTCGTAATTCGATGTTGATCAGTGCCGTTTTTTTCTTCTTTCCTATTGCATATCTTGGAAAAATCAAACAAGACAACCATCTTCTTTGGTTTTCTCTCGTTTTACTTATGATCGGAAGAGTTTTGACATTATCCGTTCAAGCAAAAAGATTTCTCAAGAGTTCAAAACTACAAAACGCGGGATAGACATAAACATTTGAATAAAAGGTATTAGGATTTTTTCTTCCAGCATGCGTATAGAAAATTAATATTATAAATTATACATATACTAATTTTAGGTATAAATCATTTCTGTAAACGCAGGAACTAATTTTTATAATTGTTCACACTGAACTCACGTTACATTGTATTTTTTACGACTTTTTCTAAAGTGCTACAGTTCCAAAATCACTCTAAAATTACCTGAATCTCGGCCGGAATATTTTTCCATTCCTCCGAATCCCTGTTTTTGTAAAAAATTGGAGATTGAATGTCGTTCCAGTTTTCGGCTCGAAAGAGATCGATATTTTCTTCTCCTTTTTTAAATACTCGGGAAGATTCTTCCGAAGAAGGTTTTACGTTTTGAATAGGAGCCCACCCGAAACCGGGAATGTAAACGTCTATCGTATCCTTGAAGGAAACAGAATCGGACCCGGAAACGGAAACCGTATATTGAGAGCGCACCGGAACACCCGAATCTAAAAGGTTTTTTTTCAAAGAAGACATGGTATTTCGAAACAGTCTTGCATCGAAAATCTTATCAACGTAATAGGTATTCTTTTGAGTTTCCAAAAATTCATCCCTCAAGAACGGTTTCAAATCGTCTCCGATTTTTTCTTTCCTTTCCAAAAACTCGTCAGTCACGTAGTAGCGGATATTCTGAGTTCTTACTTCAAAAGAATATTCTAAAGTTTGTTTTCCTTTGGAATCGTCCACTCCGAGAATTTTTACGAAGGCCTTTCCATTTCCGATAAAATCCTGTTTAAATCCGGGTTGGTTTACTTTTAAATTTCGAATCCTTTGATGTTCAGTCGTTGGAGGTTGAAAAATTCCAAGTGACCCTCCTGCAATCGAGAGCTGATTTAACGAAAAAGTAACCCGGATCTTTACAAGATGAATCGTTTCTCCCGAAGCAATAAAACGATCCGTTTCGACAAAAGAAATCTTTCGAACTTCTTTTCCAGCTCGATCAACTATGAAAATTTTACTCCCTAAAAAAACCATTCCTCTGATTTCTTTAGAAGGCGTTTTGATAGAGCCGGTAATCGCTCCGTTATCCGGATTGTATCGATAGATGTTTCCGTCGGAAGAATCGGAAACCCAGATCGAATCTCTTGCAAAAACCAAATCTCTCGGTTGAGCCCGATCTGTTAAAAAGCCCCCGATCAGTTTTCCGGTCGCTTTATCTAGAATAGAAATTTTTCCGTTTTCTTGATCGAGAATGTAAAGTAAAGAATTTTGACTGGCAATCCCTCCGATTTTTTCAATCGGAACCGGAATTCTTTCCGTAACGCCGCCTGTATTGGGTTCCACTTTTAAAACGAGTTTTCTTGCACCGACAAAAATTCTTCCTTCGCGTGGATCAAAACTGATTCCGGTGAGAAAAGGAATGTTCAATGAAAACGATTCTTGCCTTCCGTTCGGATCGACTCGATACAAAGATCTATGCGTGGAATCTAGATACCAAAAATTCGTACCGTCATATGTAAGACCGTATACATTTTCCGTAAGTTTGATTTCCTGATCTTGGTCGAAAACAGGAGTCGAAACTACAAAAAGAAGAATAATCAAAGACCTGAATAAACCGACTTGAGCGAAATCCATACTTCCTCAACAAGACCCGGTCGATTTATATCTATTCCAAGTTGGATCGGAGAAGGTACAAAAATAAAAATCAGAGTAAATAAAATCAATAAACCGCCAATTTTTCGAATTCGATTCAAAGGAACCGCCGGGTCGGGGACAAAAGGGTGTTCTACTTTTATGATGAAATAAATCAGAAAACCCCACAATAACCAGGAAAAATTCCATAAACATAAGAGCAAAAAAACCGTAAAAAGATAATAAATCCAATTTCTATATCTTTCACCAAAAACGGAATAAATTACATGCCCTCCATCGAGTTGACCAAACGGAAGTAAATTGATGGCGGTTACAAGAAGTCCAACCCAACCGGCCTGCGCTAAAGGATGAATCCAAACGTCTTGAGTAGTCGGATCGAAAGGTCCTAAAATCCATTGGTTCATAGTAATCGTAAAAATGGATTCCCCAAAAGAAATGATTCCCGGGTTTTCTCTTACAGAATCAATCGGGACCAAAGAAGACAAATAGATTCCTACAATATAACAAGGCACGGAAAGAATTAAACTCATCAGGGGGCCCCAAATTCCTATGTCGAAAAGTTGTTTTTTATTCCGAATCGGCTCCAAAATTCGAATGACCGCCCCCATAGTTCCGATCGGAGCTAAAGGAATCGGTATAAAATAAGGCCAGGTCGCTTTAATACTATAATAACGAGCCGCTAAAAAATGACCCATCTCATGAGCCGAAAGAATTATAATCAAGGAAAGAGAATAAGGTAGTCTAAGAAAAAACAGCTCTTTTAGGGATTGAACAGATAGGAAAGGTATTTCAAAAAATTCACTTTGAAACGTGAGTGTTAGGAAGGTCAGGATAAACAAAATTATGTGTGTTGAAAATCTAGATTGTTTCAATTGCATATTCTATTCTTAAAAAGAATCCTCTTTACATCTTACCACGAATTTTAAATCTTTTCCCTAAGGCATTCACTGAAAACAAAACTTTCTTTTACCGAAAAGACAAAGTTGTGGAACTCAAGTATAATGTTTCTTACGGATCACGGTAGATATATACATTGCCAGTGTCCCATCGAATACATTACGACAAAATCCATTGAGAGCGCACTGAGTTCGAAAACGTATGTAAGCCGCTTTAAGAAAGGCTTTTATAGTTTATTAGCAAAGACCGGAGATCGACACTTGTTTGAAAACATTAAATTTATAAGGAAGTATGATCCAGCCGCTAAATCTTATTTGGAAATTGTACTTTGTTATCCGGGCTTACACGCGCTCTGGTTCCATAAACTGGCTCACTTTCTTTATCGGATGAAGCTTCCTCTAATTCCAAGGATGATCAATACTTTTTCCAGATTTATCACCGGAATAGATATCCATCCGGGGGCTCAAATCGCAAACGGAATTATGATCGATCACGGACATGGGGTCGTAATCGGCGAAACAGCGACGATCGCTAAAGGATGTTTGATTTATCAGGGTGTGACTCTTGGCGGAACCGGAAAAGAATCCGGAAAACGTCATCCGTCTTTGCTTGAGAACGTGGTAGTCGGTGCAGGTGCTAAAATCCTTGGAAATATCACGATTGGAAAAAACGTACGAGTAGGAGCAGGGTCCGTCGTTATGCGAGACATTCCACATGATTCAACCGTGGTTGGAATTCCTGCAAAGATAGTTCGTTCCAAAATGCCAATCGGAGAAAAAGGCGAGCACATGCTGGATCATAACGAAATTCCGGATCCGGTTGCAAAGATATTCTCGATTTTAATCGAAAAAATCGAAACTCTTCAAAAAGAAATACATTCTATGGATCAGAGTAAAATTGATCACACTCAGTTGAAAAAGGAAAGAGATAATTTAGAAGAAATTTTGGACGAGTTTATCCACGGTAGCGGGATTTAAATTTAGGGTTCATTTGATTGTAACGAAATTTTAAAGAGTTAAAATTCGAATTTTTTTAGAACCCGTCTTAAAAACCTTAAAAGAAATCAGCTACAATCATTCAATAAGTTCATAATAAAATATAGAAGTTCACACAAATTACATCCCTTTGATGTTTACGAGCTTTCGAGCATATTTTATAATTGTTAAGTTCTCGTCGAGGTTTTGGGATAGGTTTTAAAAACATTTTATCGACTTGAATTCGAAGAACTTGAACTTCCGTTTTAACCTTTTTTTAATAGAAATAATTTTGTTGGAACAAATAGTATAAATTTTTAAAGTTTTATTTTTTCACGTTCGATCTTACGAAATCTTATCGAATAAAAATCGATACCTTCTTAAGCGAACCTTTTACACATTTGAAAAAGATATTGAGAATGTTTCTAAAATTCTTGGAATTAATTTTTCACTCTTAAATCATTACAAATCAGTTGTAAAATGTATCTTTAAAAATAAAACCCCCGTAATCCTACGAGGGTCTTTCAATGAAGAAGAAATTTTTTTTAACGAATCGATTACTTTTTTGGAATAAAACAATCAATTCCGTCGGTTTTTAATTTCGACTTCAACGATTCGGCGTCGGTTCTACTTGCGAAATCGCCCAATTGAATCACGAACAAACCATCTCTAGCAAATAGAAAGGTTTTTTCACCGTATTCTTGTCCGAGACTGGACTTATAAGCTTCCGCTTTGATTTGATCGCGGAAAACTCCTACTTGAACCGTATAACCCTTTGGAGAACCCTTCACATACTTTTCATTGGAGAGTGATTTGTTTGGATAATCTGATTTTTGAGGATTTAACTTTTCAGGCTTTCCGTCTTCCAAAAGAGCATTTTCCTCATCATCCGCGTTTTCAAGATCTTCCGACTCCTCACTGGCAGCTCCGCCGAGTTTTACTACTTTGATGCCTACTTTCGCAATGCCGATATCCTTAAAATCCAAAGTATCCGCCGCTTTTTCGGAAAGGTCGATGATCCTATCTTTGACAAAAGGCCCTCTATCGTTAACGCGAACTAAAACCTCTTTTTGATTTTCAAGATTTTGAACCCGGATGATGGAACCTAAAGGAAGAGTAGGATGCGCCGCGGTTAATTTTGTCTTATCGAACTTCTCTCCACTTGCGGTCGGCTTTCCGTGAAACTTAGCTCCGTACCAAGAAGACATACCAATTTCATCAAAATCTCCGGAATTTGTTTTTTCGGGAGGTTGTGCCTTTGCATATTTCTCAACGTTTAATTCCTCTTCAAAAGACCTGCGTCCGGGTTTTTGAGAAATGGAATTCGAACCAGCTCTATCCATCGGTGCAATTTCTTTTTCAAAAAATATCTCCGACGGATCTCCGGAAGCGCTGATATTTCGTTTAGATTCAACCGAAGCGCAAGACGTAAAAATGATCAAGGTGGTTAAAATTGCTACTTGTTTCATGATTTCCTCGGTTTTAACAATTCCTTTTTTAAATCGGTGGAATCGGAAAAAACCATTACAACTTTTTAAGTCACCCAAGTTCAAAATAATTCCGATAATTGTTCCATGACCGGGCTAGACATCAGCAAAACATTCAATCGAGCTCTGGCTTTGGAAAAAGAAGGTAAATATCCAGAAGCCGCTCAACTCTATGAAAGTCTGATCCAATCCCAGCCAAAGTACCAGAAATCCCACTTAAACTTGGGAGCGCTTTATTCCAAACAAGGCAATTCTAAAAAAGCGATCGAGACTTATCAGAAAGCCCTCGAAATCGGTAAAACTCCCGAACTTTACTACAATATCGGAGTAGAACTCTACAGAATTGGAAAGATTGAAACAGCAATTCGATCCTTGAAAAAATCCCTCGAAATTGAAAAGAAATTTCTGAAATCCCACATTCTACTCGCGTATTGCTATAGACAACTTGAGAAAGACGATAAAACGGAACTTTATTTCACGAATGCGATTCGGCTTGATCCTAAAAACCAAATGGCCCTTACCGCTCTCGCGACTTTATATTTCGAAAAAGAGCGTTGGAAAGAATGTCTTGAAACGGCCAACAAAGTCAATGATCTATATCCCGGCGATTCCAGGATGCAGGTACTTCTTTCCGAAGTACATACCCGTCTTGGAAATTTTAAGCAGTCCTTTGAAATTCTTAAACAAGCGACGACCCAATCAAAAGGGTTTACTCGTCTTTCGGATGCAATTGAAGAATCCAAAAAAAATCCGGAAGAAGCCACATTCTTTGATTCATTGGAAAAACTTACAAAGAATAAATTAGATGAATTCCGATCTAAATTTGAAATGAACAAAGAAAATCCGGAAGACTTTGCTCCTCCAAATCCTCAGGATGCACTTGATCTTTCACTCATGTATTTGTTCCATGGAGATAGAGAACAAGCTTTAAAGTATATGCTCTATGCTCAAAAGCAACTGGAAGAATCAAATGTACAGGAATCAAGCGATCTGTGACGCTATCCACAGGGAACGTTATGCGGAATTCAGAAAGCAAGATTACCAAAAGATAACAAAACATTTACGTTGGCTATTTGCGGAGCAAAAAAGAATAATTTGCGATGCGATCTATAAAGAACATTGCTCCAAATCTAAAACTCATCAGAATGATCCCAAAAGAAAAAATTTCAAATTGAATTGGAGAGCGTTTTTATTTATTCTAGGGCTCACTTCTCTTTTAAATCTTTGTATTTATCCGATCCGGGAAGCCGAAGCGTTAGAAAACGATATTTCATTCTTATATTTAAATTCCGCAGAATATTCCCAAGCGGAATTGGAAAAAATTACATCGATTTGGAAAGTAAGACAGCTTAAAGGAAAAGGCATAAGTGCAGAAGATAAAAACAATTTAGGGGTAATATTTGCGAAAAATTCTTTTCTGGACGACGCGGAATTCGCGTGGAAAGAATGTTTGAAAATTTCAGAATTTCATCCGGTTTGCTTTTCAAACCTGATTCGAATGCATTATCTAATTGATGAGTATGAAATTGCCAAAAAAGAAATTACTACTTATCTAAAGAACGCGAAAAAGGATCAAATTCAGCAGGTTCGAAAAATTCTTACGACTCAAAATCGAAGAGAAGAAACGATTCTGCTACTGGATGCCCAATCTAAAATCTCGGGTATGGAAGTCGCTTCTTGGGATGAATTGAGTACATATTTTCTCGAAAAGCAAGATTACGAAAAAGCGTATTTTTATCTAGAAAAAATTCTACAAATCGAGCCGTATCATAAGAACGCGCGTGCTTCCATGGTATTGTTAGCTCATGATTTGGAAAAATGGGACGACCTTTTGATGTTTGCAATGAATCTTCAGTCTACGGATGATAAAATTCCCGATTTGAACTATTACATTGCAAAAGCATATTATGAAAAACGAAATTACTCTGAAGCCTTGGAATGGATCCGAAAATCACCGGAATCGGAAAGAGAAACTTTTCCATTTGTAGAACTTTGGAAAAGAATTTTACTTTCCTTAAACCCAACCTCGGACTTACATCCGATCCTCCCTTATATCAAAAAAATGCAATCCAAAGGTTTGCAAATTCGGGAAGAAGATATTTTACCGACTCTCAATTCTTCCGGAAGAAAAACGATGGAGGATATTAAGGTCGGTCGTTGATTTGTGGTTTATTTTTCAAATCGCACTTAGAACTGATCTCAAAACTGCCTTCCGTGAGAGCAGCATTGTCGCGACACTATCACATCAGTCTTTTGAATGTAAGAACTACTGCGTTTTATACAGGCTTACTGAATGTTTGTAACTAATTTCTTTTAAGTTTTTAGCGCAAATTCTTAGAATTTGTCCCAAAATATGGAACAGAAGGTTTTAACAAACTTGAGTTTTGGTAACACTCTTATTGAGCGATTCATAAAGAACGAAGTTTAGTTTCATGTTAAGAGTAAATTGCAACGAAGTTAAAAAAATATAGGTATAGAAAGCATTCAGAAAGTTAATAAAGACTTTAGAATAGTAAAAATCTAAAACGCACATTTTTTCAAATGTTCCGACAAGAATGAGGCTTATTACTTGCAAAAAGTATGATTTTCTGATAGAGAAAAACCACCGCGGTTTGCGACCCTTAGGGAGCAATGTGGCTTTAGCTCCTCCACCGGCCTTTTTGACTCCGTCGATTCAAGGATATCACATTTCGAACCGTCTTACGTCCAAGAATCATATGAGTCTACGAATCGTAGCATAATCGCTTTCACATTTGTTGTGCCGAACTCACATTAGATAATTATCATTCTTATATTTACTTTGGTTCTATTCTTTAAATCCACAAGCAATATCACAAACGAAGCAAATTCCAAATTCCTAAAGCCTGTTTCAAATTTTTCGGCTCGTGAGTTCGAATATATTCCACATTTTGAATAGAAAGATAAAGTTCCGCAATCACAGTGGCGATCTCCCGTTCATCTACTTTCAACCCTCCGAGCGCATTCCCCAAAAAGGATTTTTTCGTAACCGAAACCATCATTGGAGAAAATTCTTCCTTGAGAGTCTGAATTTTTCTCAAAACTTCAAAACTCACTTGAAAATCAGGACTTAAGAAAAAACCCATACTAGGATCAAAAATCAACTGTTCTTGAGTAATTCCCTCATTTAATAAAACTTTTTTTCTTTCTCGAAAAAATTTTACGATTTCGAAAATAACATTTTGTGGAGTCAGATGGGATTGCACGTCGGGACGATTCGCATGATTATGAGAATACATCACGATAAACTTTCGATTTGTTCCCGCATATTTTGAAATTTCTCGAACGGATTCTTTATCTATAAATCCACGAATATGGTTGATAAATTCCACGCCAGCATCCAAAGAATTTGCAATTACTTTAGGCTGAAACGAATCCACAGAAATGCGGACTCCTTTTGCAAGCAAGTCTGGGATAAGATCTTTCATCCTCATCCATTCGATTTCAGAACCGACCAGATTCGCCTGAATGTTAGAAGACTGGGCACCAATATCGACTACATTTGCACCTTGAACTAGAAGGGAATCGGCTTTTTCAGAAGAAGCTTCCAGAGTGAGATATTTTCCTCCGTCTGAAAACGAATCCTCGGTAATGTTCAACACTCCGAAGATCGTAGGGGAATATGTCGCAGAATTCAAATCATGCTTACTTTCCATCTTTAAAAACTCAGATACAAAACCGATACTCTAAAAGAGATTCTGGAATTAAACTAAAAAACGGCAACTCTTCTACCTTCTTTTCGGAGCGGTTCATGCGTCCTTTTTCTAAATCGATTTTTCTTTTTACCTTTTGCATTCTTTCACCCATTTTTTCTCAACCTCTGCCGGATCTTCCAGAAAAACAATTCGGACAACCTCTCAATACACAGAGTGACGAATACAATCCGATTATCAGTCCCGACGGAAGATTTATAGTATTCCAATCCAATCGCCCGGGCGGAGAAGGCGGAATGGATCTTTGGATTTCTGAAAACGTTCGCTTTTTGGATAAAGAGATCCCAGCGGAATGGACTAAACCCGTAAATATGAATCAAAACATTCGGGAAGAATTAAAGCGCCCCCCCGTTCCGGGAGTTCGTAAGCCGAATCTTTTCAATTCGAACGCATTCGAAGGTGGCGTTTCCATTTTGTTTGATTCAAACAATGCTCCTTCGGAAATTTATTTCACTTCGACTTTGAATCCCGCAATCGGACGCTCCGGTTTCGAGGGCCTGAATATTTATAGAACGATTAAGGATAAAAAAACTGGAAGATGGACCGATCCCGAACATCTCAGTGAAATTAATTCAAACTTCAACGAGAAGATGCCTGCTATTTCTCCCGACGGAAATTTTTTAATCTTTTCTTCGGATCGTCCGGGAGGTTACGGCGATTTCGATCTTTGGATTTCGGTTCGAAATCCGAAAAATGGAAGTTGGTCTCAGCCTAAAAATTTAGGTTCTCCTCTCAACTCTTCAGAAAGCGAAATTCTTCCTTTTATCCATCAAGATGGAGAACAACTTTATTTCAGCTCTAATCGAGAAGACGAAAGAAAAAAATTTAAGATTTTTAGAATATTCTTAAAATATAAATCCGCGTTAGACGACATGTTGGAAGACGAAGAGGAAACAAAAGAAATTCCTAAATCCAAGCAAATCGAAACTCTAATTCCAAAAGTAGATCAATCCTCTTTGCTGCTTCTTCCCAAACCGTTTAATACAGATAAATGGGAAGTTTACGATAATGAGGGAATCAGTTTTGACAAGGACGGAATTTGGGCTTATATTTCTTCCAACCGAGCGGGCGGGGAAGGCCAATTCGATATTTACCGTTTTCAAGTCCCGGAATCTCTTCGCAACTCCTACATTTTGAACTTCAAAGGATTAGTTTTAGACGGTTCTGAAAAAACAATGATCGGATTAGATTCCACTTTAAAAATCTACGACGAAAATAAACCGGCAAGCGTAATCACTTCAAAAAGAATCGGTGGTGATCTGACTAAAGGGAAACCTTCGAATTTCGCCACAACCCTCCAAACCGGAAGAGTTTATAAAGTGGAAATCAGTTCTCCCGGCTTTCATCCCCAGGAAGATATTCTAGATCTTAGAGGAAATATAGGTAAAAATCGAAAGATCTACAGGACATACGTCCTTCTACCGATTCAAATCGGAGAAGGTAAAACGGAAGAAACGAAAGTCGAACCCGTAGACAATCAAAAACCTAGTTCGGCCGCCATGAAAGTAATCGTAGCAGACGCATCCACAAAACAAATCATTCCAGACGCGAAGGTTACTCTTTTTACACCGACAAACCGTAAGGGAGAATCTCTCGTTACAGACAAAAAATCTTTTTTGATAAATCGACTACCAGAAAGTGATTTTGAATTATTTGCTACAGCCCCGAAATATATTTCCGAAAGTATCAACATTATTCAAAAAAATATTTCCAAAAACGGAATTGTGACTATTTATCTCAGAGCAGAAAACGACGTAAACCCAATCTATAATCTACGAGTTTACTTCGAATTTAATAAAACAAAAATCACGAACGAGAATAAAAAGTTATTAGATTCACTTGTAGACTATCTTTTGAAAAATGCGTCCGATAAAATTGAAATCGGGGGACATACCGATAACGTAGCCTCCAAAGAATACAATACTAGACTGAGTGCCAAAAGAGCCCGCAACGTTTACGAATATTTTCTTTCAAAAGGGATCTCGGAAAAACGAATGAAAATAAGAGCTTACTGGTATTCACAACCGGACGCAGACAATGAAACAGAAACCGGAAGAGCAAAAAATAGAAGAGTTGGTTTTAGAAAACTCTAAGGAGTTTTCATGAGCACACAATTCCAAACGCATCTGCAGGCTCAAAGGTCTTGGGAAACGATCCAAGACTTGAGTAAAATCAAATACATTCTCAAGGAATATATTCACTTTCAAGGATTACTAGTCAAGGAATCCCCTTTTCATCAAGAATTAAACCCGATAGAAATTCGTGAAGACGGCACCTTTGTTTTTCCCATAGATTCGACTTTAACCAACGTAAACGACGAACTCGTGTTGTATAGGACCCTTTCCAAACACATTGAGATCAGTTTCGATGTGATCGAAAAAACCGCGACTCAAATCATATGCAAACCAATCTTCGCAAAAATCGCAAAAACAAAAAGGGTATCTCCTCGTGTCGAAGGGCTAATGGGAAAAGTTATAGCTCATAAATTTCTAATCCCCAGAAAAGAATTAGATATCATTAAAGTATTGGGAACCTCAGGACAGATCATACTCAACGACTTAAATCGTAAGGTAAAACAGATTTATCCATCCTCCAAACTAGTTTTTAATTCCTCCAAAGAACTTACACCCGAAGAAGAGTTGGTTAAGAAATACAAAAAGCCAATTTATATTCGAAATACATCCACTTTGGATTCAACGTCGGAAGGAGAATTTGCAAACTTAAATTTACTCCCGGTCAAAGAAACCCTTCAAGAAGAATTGATTCTGGAAGACAGACTTCGTTTTTTCAAAAGCAGCAAAACTCGTTCCCTTCTTATATACCCAATCTTATTCAGGAGTGACGGAGAAACCCAAATATTCGCTATGGGAGTGATCGAATCAAGCGAAGGTCCGATTTCGGATAAAGTCATTCCACTCTACGAGGAAATGGAGGAAATCTTCAATTCCAGAATGGGAGATTCCAATACGAAATCCTTGGACAAAAGGCAAAACATCCTGAACATATCAGAAGGAGGAATTCTTCTCGAAGTAACAGACCCGGAACTGATCGAATCTTTTTTACACAAACCTGTTTTTACGGCGGATATTACGTTTAAGATGCAAGCCCCTCTGCGATTCGCATTTCATATCCGACATATTTCCCAAGCCGGAGAAATCTATCACGTAGGAGCAGAAATAGTTGGCTCCAACGATGCTAAAGCAAATATGACTCTATTGAAGAAAAATATGAACTTCATTAAGACTCAGTAATTTGCTTTGGAAAATCAGAAAAACTTTTTAACCACTGCCCCTTATAAAGGCACTAGAGATTTTTATCCGGAGGAAATGTGTCTCCGAAACTGGATGTTTTCCGTTATGCGGGAAACTGTACTTTCTTTCGGCTATCAAGAATACGACGGGCCCATTCTAGAATCTTTTGATCTCTACAAGGCCAAAAGTGGAGAAGAAATCGTAGAACGGCAATTATACGACTTTATCGACAAAGGAGAACGAAGGGTCGCAATCCGTCCGGAAATGACTCCCACGCTTGCAAGAATGGTAGCCGGAAATCTCCGAAACCTTCCAAGACCCGTACGTTGGTTTTCCATTCCGAATTTGTGGAGATACGAACAACCTGGTAAAGGAAGGTTAAGAGAACACTGGCAATTGAATGTAGATCTTTTCGGAGTGGATACACACCGGGCCGAACTTGAAATTCTTTTGATCGCGGATTCGATTCTAAAAAAATTCGGAGCACCTACAGGAAGTTATCAGATTAAGGTTTCTCATAGAAAACTTTTAGACAGTTTTTTAAAGAGTTCCCTTAAACTCAACGACCATCAAGTCCACGGAGTTTCTAAACTTTTAGATAAAAAATCCAAAATTCCTCCGGAAACTTTCGAAGCCGAAATAAAACCGTTGCTAAACAACTTTAACGAACAATTTTCTCTTATCGAAACCTACCTTGCCTCCAATTTAGAAACTGTCTCTACAATCCCTGGAATCGACCCGGATTCCATTTATTTCGTTCGAAATTTATTTCAAGAGTTAGGCGAACTTGGAATCAATAAACAACTTGTATTTGATCCTTCTATCATTCGAGGATTCGATTATTACACTGGATGTATCTTCGAAGTATTCGATACAAATCCGGAAAACAGAAGATCATTGTACGGAGGAGGAAGATACGATAACCTCATCGGATTGTTTTCCAAAGAGCAATTATCTGGAATTGGTTTCGGGTTAGGCGACGTAACTCTAAAAAACTTCTTGGAAGGTCATAATCTCATTCCGGATCTGAGCAGAGAAAAAACCCTCTTCCTTCCGATCATGGACGAATCTACTTTCTTAGACACTTTCAAACTTTCGAAAGAACTCCGTGAAAATGGAATCCTCATCGAAACAATGCTAGATTCTGCAAAAATCGGAAAACAAATTCAGATCGCGGAAAAAAAAGGTTATCGTTACATATTGTTTCTTGGAGAATCGGAAATTCGTACGGAAACAGTTCAAATCAAAGACCTAGTTTCCGGAGAACAAAAAAGTCTCCCAAGAAAAGGACTTTCGGATATTCTCAAAAAAGACTTTCGACTTTGATAGATATCGTAGACCAAATCGATTTTTCACTCTCTACTTGGATTCGGACAAAACTCCATAATCCTAAGATGAGTCATGTCCTTTCCAAAATCAATCGGGGAGAAATATTTCTACTTATCCTTCTTCCCTTTCTTTATTTAAAAAACGACCTCCCGATCGTTTGGTATTGGGTTTTGATTTATACGGGTTTGGTGACTTATGCAAATGATCGTTTTGTTCTTTTTTTAAAAAAACTCATCGCAAGAAAAAGGCCTTTGATCACCGTCGCCGGAAAGGTAGATTCAAACCCAGACATGAAACATTCGTTTCCTTCCGCTCATGCGGCTAATTCCATGACTGCGGTTTTGATTCTTGTATTTTTGTTTAAATTTTCCCCCGCTTTGATTTTGATCAGTTTTTTAGCCGGAGTGGGAAGGCTACTTTCTCTCCATCACTTCGTAAGCGATGTGATTGGCGGTTGGATGATTGGAATAATTTTCGGTTTTTTTGGCTTACTTCTTGGCAACGTTCTTCTTAGGTTTTGCTGCTCCTGACTTCGAGCTTAAAGCATCTAACGTAAGTTTATGGCGAACTTCCCCCTTATAAACAATCGTTGTGGAAGAAAGAATTTCGTCGCTTAGATCGTGATTGATCTTTTTATCTTTAATTAATAGTTTAAGAAAATTTAAAACGTTTTTACTGAACATTTTAGAAGCATCCGCAGGAATCGAGCCCGCAAGATTTTTATGACCAATTACCGTTACCCCTCTTGGAGTGGTTACATTTTGTCCATGTTTTGTATATTCGCAGTTTCCTCCCATGGAAGACGCAAGATCCACAATTACGGAACCAGATTTCATATTATCCACAATCTTCTTCGTAATCAATAAAGGAGCTTTCTTTCCCGGAATCAACGCAGTCGTTATGATTATGTCCGCCTTTTGAGCATATTTATCGATGGCTTCTTGCTGGCGTTTTTTGTATTCTTCAGTCTGCTCTACCGCATAACCACCAGCAGCAGCGGAATGCGAAGCGCCTTCCACTTCCACAAACTTTGCACCAAGAGAATGAACCTGCTCTTTTACTTCCGGTCTTGTATCGAATACATCTACTACTGCACCCAATCTCCTGCTGGAAGCGATCGCTTGTAAACCTGCAACTCCAGCTCCAATGATCAGCACAGAAGCAGGTGTGATCGTTCCAGCTGCAGTCGTAAGCATTGGAAAAAATCTAGCTAGATGAGAAGCCGCAAGTAGCACCGCTTTGTAACCAGCAACGGTCGCTTGGGAAGAAAGAACATCCATCGACTGAGCTCTTGTAATTCTTGCGATCGCATCCAAACTTAAAACTTCTACTTTTTTAGAGGCAAGTTTTTGGATGGCTGATGCATTTATCGCAGGCTGGAACATCCCGAGATAAATCGTTCCCGGTTTAATCTTTGCTAATGTTGCAGGATCCGCAAGATGAATGCTTATTATAATATTGGATTTGCCAATAATATCTTGGCGAGATACAAGACTTGCTCCAACTTTTTTATAATCTTCATCGTGATAATAAGATTGTTCCCCGGCACCTTTTTCAACAAGGACAACCGCCCCAATTTTTTTCAATGCATCTACGACGTCGGGAGTTACAGATACTCTCGTTTCTTCTTTAGCTTCTTTTAGAATTCCAATATTCATAATTCATTCCCGGTGATCAATCAATAGCGTGTTGTTCCGGACCCGCTTGGTAAAGTACGTCCAGAATTTCTTTGTATAAATTTAATCCAAGTTATTTTTGAAGTATTCGATGGTTTTCCGAATTCCTTCCACAAGAGGAACTTTTGGCTCGAACCTCAGTCGTTGTTTTGCGAGAGTTAAATCGGGTTTTCTACGCGCTGGGTCGTCCTGAGGCAATGGCTTGTGAACGATCTTGGATGAAGAACCCGTTTCCTTTAAAACCAACTCGGCTAATTGGCGAACGGTAAACTCCCCATCGTTCCCGAGATTGACTGGGCCATTAAAATCTTCAGTGTTCATCATACGAATGATCCCATCAACCAAATCATCCACATAACAGAAAGAACGGGTTTGTTCACCTTCTCCATACAATGTTATGTCTTCTCTTTTGAGTGCTTGTACGATAAAATTACTAACCACTCTTCCATCGTCCGGAAGCATTCTAGGTCCGTATGTATTGAAAATACGAATCACACGAATATCCACTTTATGATTTCTCTGATAATCAAAGCAAAGAGTTTCTGCGACTCGTTTTCCTTCGTCGTAACAACTTCTGATTCCGATCGGATTTACGTTTCCCCAATACGTTTCTTTTTGCGGATGCTCCAATGGATTCCCGTAAACTTCGCTAGTAGATGCTTGAAGAATCCTGGCTTTTACTCTTTTTGCAAGACCGAGCATATTCATCATCCCTAAGACGTTTGTTTTGATCGTTTTAATCGCGTTGGATTGATAGTGAACCGGACTTGCAGGACAAGCCATATTGTAGATCTGATCAACTTCGAGCTTGATCGGATCCGTTATATCGTGTCTGATAAATTCGAACTTGGGATCGTTCAAAAGTTTTTGAATGTTCTTCTTTCTTCCGGTATGCAAATTATCCAAACAGATGACTTCGTTGCCTTCTTTCAAAAGTCTTTCGCATAGATGAGATCCGATAAATCCAGCACCGCCAGTGATTAATATTCTTTGTTGATTCATAATTCTTCTTTTTCCAAAAACTCCGTCGGCAGGGGTTTTCCGTTTAAATCAAGTCCCTTATTGAAAAACCATTCCATAACTTCGGGGGTTACTTCTCCCGGAAACGGTACTTCCGTATTTCCGCTCTCCTGGAAAGAATTTTCTACTTGTGGAACTTCTTGTTCTTGAATACTCGATTGGAAAACTTTTTTAATAGATACAAATATGATGGATAAGCTAAAAAAGGACCAAAGGAGGGCAATCAAATATCCCAAGACGATCACAGATTTCGGAACTTCTTGCGTAGGATTTGCTCCAGTAATCCACACCGCCATAATCCCCGCATCCGTATATGCGATGTTTCCGGTAAAATCTAAAAGATCGTACAAACTATAAAGAGAAATGCTAGTTCCTATAAAAACAAGAACGAATTGATTGATTTTAAGATTGAAAAATCCGAGTATTACAAATCCTAAACCCCAAAGAATTCCGGTATATTGAGCAAGATTTCCGGGTTTGGAATAAGAAATCGTCATGAGCAAAAGAATCGTTCCGAAAGAAATCAAGGTCGGACGTATCATCTTTCCGGAAAAACCTCGATTTAATAACAAACCTCCCATTAAACAAGATCCCAAATATCCGGCAGATACTACGAAAATAAAAGAGCTGGTTCCAGAACTTGGTATCGCTATGGTTTCTCCCGATTCATTTCCGTGAAGTTCAATGGTATGAACTGAACCTCCGGTCAACAAAGCGGCAACCGCATGACCGATTTCATGGATGAAAACGATAAAGTCTTTTAGATAACCGACAAGACGATGATCCCAAAAGGAAAAAAGTGTGAGTACTATGGAAATAAAAATCGTCAGCCTGAGAAACCGATTCCCCATTGGTCTATTTATCGGTAGATTTTTTTTATTTCCGAGAAAAATTAAAAGCCGTCCCAAAACCTCAAAATGTAGGAACTACTACAATCTTAGATAACGGAAAAAACCGTTAATCCGTGAGAATCAAACTACTACGTTTTTTAGAAACTTCCTAGATGTTTTAGGGATATTTTTCGAGGTTTTGAAATAGGTTTCTAAGACGTTTTAAAATGTTTTAGAATTTCATACAACTTCGTCGTTTTAAGAATCGATTCGTCTACAAGTTGTTTTATCCCTTTTGAAGTCTTGGCAATGGATTCGGAATTTTCCGCAATATTCTGCATCGATAAAGAAATTTCCTCGGAAGCGGTTTTTTGAAATCCGGAAGATTCTCTCACAGTCTCACCGAGTCGATTGACTTGATCTGTATTTTTTCTGATTTCAGCTAATTTCTCCACTTGAGCAAACAGAGACGCTGTTACGATCGTTGCGGAAGAATTTACTTCGCTGATATAATCCGTAAGCTGACTGGCAATAGTTAGAGATCTTTGAAACTTTTCCGCCCCAAGATCGACTGCTTTCGTAGTATTGTCGATTAGGTTTATAATCTCCTTAATTGATTTTCGAGTCTGATCCGCTAATTTTGATATCTCTTCCGCCACTACACTAAAACCTTTTCCCGCCTCACCCGCTCTTGCGGATTCGATGGATGCGTTCAATGATAACAAATTCGTTTTTTCCGAAATCGAAGTGATAATCCCAACGATCTTTGAAATTCCATTAGAATATTCTTTAATTTCATTCATTGCGAGAATCGCCCTCTCGAATGTTTCCTCACTTTGAGAAGCCTTTTGTTTTATGGAAGTAGTTTGAGAAGCAAGACTATCCATTGATTTAGATACGTTTTGAATTGATTCGTTTACTTTTCCAATCCCATCGTTGATTGCCGTCAAACTAGACGATTGCAAATGAATCGATTTTACGATTCCGTCCAAAGTTGAGGACAATTCCTGCGACGCAGATGCAGTCTCTTCCACGGAAGCAGCCTGGTCGTGAGTTTTTAATTGAAATTGTTCAGCTGACTGGGAAAGAAATCGATAAAGTTCTTGATTCTTTTCGAAATTCTCTTTGATCTGAACCAACAATCCCCAAATGCTGATTACAAGTATATGAAGGCCGGAATGAATTTCGAATACTTCGGAACTTCCTTTTCTTTCGGGAACTTCTATGAGAAAGTTTCCAGATACGATTTCTTTTTGAATTGAAATGACTTCGCGGATCCCCTTTCGATAATTCAAAATCGTCTTTACTAAAAGAAGCATTCCGATCGTCCCGCAGGTAATACTAAAGACGGGTAAAAAAAACAAACCGTTTCGAATCCACTCAAGATTTGCTAACAACAAAGGAACAAAAGCAAATATAATATATAAGGTGACGATCCTTCCGAAAAGTCCCAATTTTTTGAATAATGCCTGAATACCCGCTTTTAATTTCCAGAAGAACGACTTCGTATTCCGCAGTTCGTCGAAAAGAATTTCCGCTCTTTTGATTTGTTTCTGAGTCGCTTTTTTTCGGACAGACATATAACCGGATACGATACCCTCGCTCATCACTGGAGTAATAGTAGCATCTACCCAATAATAATCTCCCGACTTCGCTCGGTTTTTTATAACCCCACCCCAAGGATTTCCTCCTTTGATTGTTTCCCACATTTCTCGAAAGACCTCAGGAGGAACGGCCGGATGGCGGATAAGATTGTGAGATTCACCTATCATTTCTCTCTCGGAAAAACCGCTAATACGTGCAAAGTCCTGACTTACATACGAAATTTTCCCTTTAGTATCCGTACGTGAAATTAGAACCGCGTTGGTAGGTACCTCTATCTCTTGATTTGTAACCGGAAGATTTTTTCTCATTCAAAATCCTTATTCGTTACATAAAAAATAAATACCAAGTAGTTAAAAGAAAAATTTCAAATAACTATGGAAAAGAAATGAACAAATAAAAGTCTCATGAAATAATTAATAAAATTGAATATACTAGAGACTCGTTTTCATTTCTTATATTTAAGTAGTCCATATATATAATCTATCAGAATCAGATGCGCACTTATGATCCTCAAGGAGTGTGCGTTTTTTGCGACATGCGCTGTTTTCTTGATTTGAATCATGATTGTTTTCAACTTTAACGTAATGTGTTCTTAAAGTTCTTTGTACGGACTTCGTACATTAACTATAAA
This sequence comes from Leptospira mayottensis 200901116, assembly GCF_000306675.2. Classification (NCBI taxonomy): domain Bacteria; kingdom Pseudomonadati; phylum Spirochaetota; class Leptospiria; order Leptospirales; family Leptospiraceae; genus Leptospira; species Leptospira mayottensis. Next base: position 42,944 of record NZ_CP024871.1, on the reverse strand, counting down.
GTCTATTCTGAAAGCCTCTTTTTACTTTGATTAGTTTCTACAAAGCCTTCAATGCTGATTCATAAAAAATTAACGCTTTGAAATGATTATAACCGATTTTTGCAAATTACTTACTACTCACATTTACAATGGTAAACGTCAAAATTTAGAGTCTGTCTCAGGATGTAAAAACTCCTACGTTTTATTACGAGCTTATCAAACAATTGTAACTGATTTCTTTTAAAGTTTTTAAGACAGGCTATAAAGTAAAAATAGAACCCACAACGAATCGGTTACTTCAAGAAAAAGTATGATTTTATGCACTAGAAAGATAGTTGATTACGCAAGAGAAATAATTGACTAACTTTCTTGTTCAAATCAATATTTTCCCTGAAAAGAGTTCAATCTACATTAAAAAATAGGAAATATAATAAACTACTCAGCATTCAAAACTGATGCAGACAAACCGAACTCTGGTAATTCGTCTTTATAATGGTGAATAAAATGCTTTGAGTCCTTCAAAGATACGATTAATTATTTATTTCATTTACTAAGACAATACAATCGGATAAGCTCTAAAACAAATTCACAACTCGTCTGCGACGTTCGATAAAATGTCTAAATCCAAATAAAACTTTTCATAGATATTTGCAATATTGATCTATACCAAAAGAATAGGTTTATGAGCGCTAAGCTTTCTTTTTTTATTTCCGGTTCATTTCATATTTTATTATTTCTTTTTTTTTCTACGACTTTCTTTAAATTTCCACAAATTGAGGATTTAAAAATCCATCTCAAAAAAGGAATAAGCCAAAGTGTAACTCTGAATTTTTTAGAAGAAGGTGTCGGTAAAAATTCCAAATCCTTTATGTCTGAAAATTCCGATAACGTGGGAACCTTACGAAAAGAAATTGAAAAATTTAAGAATGAAATTCACTTTCCGCAAGGAGCTCTCGACCAAAGACTGGAATCGGATTGTTCTTGGGAAGTAAAAATAAAATCTGACGGAAAGGGCGAAATTTTTAGAACTCTTCAACCTTGTAAATATTCGATCTTCGAAGTCGAATTCATTAGGGCCCTGAGAACTTGGAAATTTGATCTTAAAGAGGGAACAAGCCTGATCATTCCGGTTTCCTTTAAAGTATATGATAGAGAATTCTGAAGTCAACGAATGGTATGCTCTTTATACCAATCCTAGAGCCGAAAAAAAATTAAAACGATTACTCCAAGAAAGAAAAATCGAATGTTTTCTTCCTCTAATTTCTAAAAAGAAAAAATGGTCCGACCGTTGGAAAGTCGTCGAAGAGCCAATGTACCCTTCTTATATTTTCGTAAAAATCTCATTCTTCCAAGACAGAGTCAAAATTTTACAATTACCCGGAGCGCATCATTTCGTATTCTATGGTGGAAAACCGTACATAATTCCAGACGAAGATCTTAATTTAGTTCGAATTTTTTTGGAAACGTATCCGGATAAAATTCAAGTTGAAATCCAGGAAAGACTTCTCCCGGGTAAAAAGGTCCTCATTCAAGAAGGACCTTTTGCAGGATTTAAAGCCGAAATTATCCAGAGAAAAAACGAGGAACAAATCATCGTCAAATTTCCTGGAATGAATTTGATGACTTCGGTAACTTTAGATGTAAAAACGTTAAAATTGGAGGAAACCCTTGGATCCAATTTTTGAAAAGATAGAAAAAGCAATTGATACGGAAATAGAATCCATTATCCATTTTAGAAAAAATTTAGACCCTTCAATCAAACAAGCGATCGAACTAATCCTCCAATCCAAAGGAAAACTGATCGTGACCGGTGTCGGTAAATCCGGGGACGTCGGTAAAAAAATCTCTTCTACGTTGTCTTCTACGGGAACACCTTCCATTTTCTTACATCCCGCCGACGCAGCTCACGGAGATGCGGGTATCATTTCTAGCGAAGACGTAATCATCGCAATTGGCAAGTCGGGTGAAAGTGAAGAGTTGTTAAATCTAATCCCTACGATTAAAAACATCGGCGCAAAACTAATTTCTATGACAGCTAACGTAGAATCTAAACTTGCAAAAGAATCCGACATTGTTTTAATAACTCCCGTTTTAAAAGAGGCTTGTCCTCTTGAATTAGCCCCTACTTCCAGCACTACGATCGCTTTGATTTTGGGAGATGCAATCGCCATGTGTTTGATGGAGTTGAAAAATTTCAAAAAAGAAAATTTTGCACTTTATCATCCCGCAGGACGCCTAGGTAAACGTCTGAGTTTAAAAATAGACGACATTATGCGAAACGGAAAAGACCTAGCAAAAGTATTACCGGACGCTAAATTAGAAGATATACTCACCGAGATTACCGTAAAGAGGCAAGGCGCTACGGGAGTTACGGATTTATCGGGAAAACTCCTGGGAATCATTACAGACTTTGACATTCGCAAAAAATTGAAAGAAGGTAAATTGGATTCTTCCATTTCGGCGGAGCAATTGATGAATCCGAATCCTACTATGTTTCAATCTGGATCGAACGCTTATGAAGTTTTGAGACAAATGGAATCTAGGCCGAATCCGATTTCAGTCGCACCGATCGTAGACGGCTCTAAAAAATTGATCGGAATCGTTTCCATTCACGATCTTTTGCAAAAAGGTCTTTAATTCATGAACATTCGAGAATTTAAAATCGTTCTTACGATAGATGAAAACGAATTTTTTTCTCTTGAAAAACACCCTGCTTGCGATTGGATCGAAATTCGCCTCGATCTATTTTCTCCGAAAAACATCGGACAAAAACTCACAGATAAGATCGGAAAATTGAATGCGAAATGCATTTTCACTTATAGACAAACGGGTGATACGGATCAAGTTACGTCGTCTAAAAAAGAAGAATTCGATTTTTATCAAGTAGTTTCTAAAATCGATCCTAAGAATCACTATCTTGACTTGGAATTAAATCGCTCCAACGATCTTTTTAAAATACACGCAGACGACGGTTTCGGTTTGGTGCGATCCGTTCATAAGTTCGACGGAATTTTGTCGGAACAAGAAATCATAGATTGGGTTCGTAAGGATCCCTACTTAGAAAGAAAAAAGTACAGATCAATCCTTCCTTTAGTTTATAAATTTGCCGTATTTCCGAATTCCATTCATGAACTGGCAGAATTTCTTTTTTCTTTTAGGAAGATTGTAAACGAATTCAAAGAATCGAATATACTTTTCACAGGAATCTGTATGGGACCTTTAGGAATAATTTCAAGAGCATTCCCTGATTCTTTCGGCTCTATTTTCACTTATTGTTGTTTGAACGAACCAAAAGCGCCCGGTCAAGTGGACTTGAATTCTTTAATCCGACTGAGAAATCTACTTTAACACATTTCTTTATCTGCAATCGGAACGGTATTCATAATACTTCTCGTAAGAAGACATCTAATTGTGTTAATTTAAGAAAAGAATATAATACGAACCAAACTTTCTATTATTATTGATAAGCTTTCATCCGCAAATACGGTAGAATTCTCTTGAGAATGTAAGAACCCCTATATGAATTGAATAACAAAAAAGACCGCTCTAAAATTCATAAATCATCTAAGAACACAATCTTAGGATTTACAAACGTAAATTCGTTTGTCTTCTGTTTATAACGAAAGTCATCCCAAAAGACTTTACATAATTTTAAGGATGATTTTTAAGAGGAAGTCCTACAATAAATTCAAGTCTTATCCAAAGCCTGAGAATTCTGATTCGTTTCTTGATCGGATCCCTTAGTCTCTAAAAAAGATTTAAAGGAAGATTTTTCCTTGAATCGGTCGAATTCTTTTTCTTCCGCCGCGGCCGACCAAATTTCCGGTTTCATATTTGCGGCTTTACGTATATATTCCATAGTCTTTTCAAGGTCGTCCTTATTCGCATAACATTTTGCTAATAAGTAATACGCACCTGAAGAACCGTTTACTTTTACTAAAAGTAAAATCGCTTGGTCTACCTTTCCAGTATAATAATAAGCTTTACCCAAATAAAAGCGATATTCTCTTTCTTCTTCCTCAGAAACTTGAACAGAATGAAAATAACGAAGAGCCTTTGTGTATTCTCCATGATTTGTATAATAACGGGCTAATTTTAAAATTCCATCGTTGTAAACATCGGGCAAATTTTTGAACTCTGGATTTTCTTTTTCCAGTTTGGAGGCGATTTCCTTTAATATGGCATATCCTTCGTTTTCTTCTTTATTTTGAATTTTACAAAGGGCCAAATACATTCGAATCTCATGCGTCCTTTCGCCAAATTCAAGTGCCTTCTCGGCAGTTTTAATCGAATTTTCGCAATCTTTAATCTCGTATTTAAGTTTCGTCAATCCGATTAAGGGTTGGATCGTACCATTTATAGCGTAAGATTTTCTATAATATTTTACCGCCTCTTCATAATGCTTCATTTTATGATATGCAACTGCTTGGTTTAAATTGGTATAATATAACATCTTAGGGTTATTCATTCCGATCTTATCCTCAAGTTTATCTAAAACCTCAAGAGCTTCCGAATATTTTTCAAGACGAATGAGAATAACACCATACTTGTAAAGATAATCATCCTTTTCGGGAAAGTCCTTTACAAGTTCTTCCAAAAGATTTTCTGCCTGTTGAAACTTTTTATGATTTGCATAAACAAGAGAAAGATTCCAACGAGCGGAAACGTCATTTGGTTCTTTCTTAAGAATTTTAAGATAATCTTCTTCCGTATTCGGTCCATCAATCTCTGATTCTTCCGTATGTTTTTTAGGACGATGATGCACCACATGACCAGAAGAAAGTCTTTCCTCTGCAGTAGCTTTTATTTTCTGAATATGAGTTAAATCAGGATTGATTCTCAAAAGCCGATTTGAGTAAGAAATCACCTCATGATAATCCCTTTGATAGTTAAAATAGAGAATGATTTTTTGATAACAGTTGACTAAATCCCTTTTAGGTAAATTAAGACTGACTGCTTTTTTAAAACTTTGAATGGACTTGGGATAGTCCTTCCTATATTCGTAGATATAACCCATGTACATCCACGCTTCACCGGACGCCGGATTTGTATCGTTAAACTTTTGGAACTCATCCATGGCCTTGGAAAAGTCCTTTTTTGCATAAAACTTTTTACCTTCTTTCAAATCCGCATATAACGAAGTTAAGAAAGAACACAAAAAAATCGAAAAAAACAAAATTCGAAAAGCCATAGAACCAAATATCGGAAAGGAAACCTTTTTTAAAAGTGAATTTGTAGTCCCTTTTTGGTTTATAATAAATTTCCTAAAATACATCCCCAAAAAGACCTTACTTTACCCCTAAACATGTTCATATATTATAAACTATTTTGTAATAAGTTCAATTTTTCTGGTCTTTTTAACTCGAGGGATTAAAAAACTCGGAAGTGTCAAATTCATCATAGTAATTCACGGATATACGAAAGCGACTATTGTATAAATGTCTCTGTAATCCCTTGTTTGGATCTATGGCTCTTTTTAGGTAGAATTCGTTGTTCGAATCGATCCACGTGAATTCTATGTATGAGTAAATTTTTGGGATTGAATTTTTTTCAAAAATCAACCGAATTTGGGACTATGGCCCATTATAAACGGACTCTCCCATACACGGAAAGATAAGCTCAGGCCGCGTTGTATCTCCTTGAAGTATATTTTTACCGTCATTCGGCGTGAGTTCGAACAAAATCCTTCCTATTCCCTAAGACCATTTTACGAAAGTTCCGTTCCCGGTTGATCCGCCTTAAATCAATACAATTTCTGCGCTTACGTTGGAATACTTTTTGATCATTGAAATTGTTTCAATCCGTAAAAAGAAATCAAAAAAGTGACTAAGCCATCTCAAAAATACTTTATCTTTACTTAAAACGCCGATTCCGATTGCTCACAGATATTTTTGAGATAAATTATAATCTGATTTTCTGAGCAACAAAAGAACACTTTCGGCGTCAATTGAAGCCGTAAATAACGTGAATTCAATATAAAAAAGTTCAGGAGAATCGCCCGCCAGCTTCATAGCTGAAACGCTTTCGTAAAAAGCGTTTCAGCTGAGTTTATCAAACTAAAGTGCGCTCTTTACGGATCGCAACATAATAATCGCTTTCGCATTTGTTAACCCAAGTTAAGTATTAATCGTCAAGATCAAAATCAGGAATTGGTGTTCTTTTGAGAAAAATATCTCCTAGATTTAAAACCGAGTTTTAAAAATCGATTCTTGTAGAAAACACTCCAAGTTTATTTTTTGTTTATATTTTTTTCTGGAATTTTTTCATTTTCACAAAAATTCTAATCTCCTCATAATCGACTCGATCAAGTTCAACTTCGATCTTATCTCCAAGTGTATAAATCTTAGAATATTTTTTCGAATAAAATGAAAAATCCGTCTCCAACCGAATTTCGCCTTCATCTGTAAATTCTGAAGAAACTAAACAAGCGTCTACGGAAGGATTTTCCAAATCTACGAAAATCAAATACGGCTTACAACCGGTAATCGTTGCGGAAAATTCTTTGATGCCTGTTTTTTCCAAATAACGACACGCTTTGAGTTTATAATAATCTCGTTCAGCGTCACTCGCCTTTCGTTCCTGATGCGAACAATGCAAACCCAAAGTCACCACCTCTTCCGGAGCATAAAGAGGTTTTTTACCCGAAAGAATTTGTTGTAAAACCCGATGACAAACTAAATCAGGATATCTTCGGATCGGAGAAGTAAAATGACAATAGTCCTCAAATCCTAAACCCCAATGCCCGAGATGTTCTCCGGAATAATAAGCCTGCATAAACGTTCGGAGCAAAAACATATTGAATAACCTTTCCGCAGGTTTTCCTTCCAATTCTTTCAAAACCGTCCGAATCGCTTCGTAACTTGAATCCTTTAATAAAATTTTAATTCCGTTTAGCTGCAAAAATGCATTAAGAGATTCTATCTTTTCTTCGTTCATCGGTTCGTGAACGCGATACAAAGTGGGATACTTTTTCTTACGAATATATTCAGCAACTTTAATATTTGCTGAAAGCATAAATTCTTCGATGAGAATATGTGCTTGCAATCTATCTTGTACAGAGATTTCGACTACATTGTGTTCGGAATCGGTAACTACTTTATTTTCCTTTAAATTCAAATCCACTCTTCCGTCTTCAATCCTTCTGGCTCGAAGTACTTTGGCGAATTCGTTCATTCTTAAAATCCAATTATTAGGGTCACCCGATAGGATTTCTGACTCCGCCCGGTTATATGTATATCTTTCCGCAACATTAATTATGCTTTTATAATATTTAGCATGAGTAATTTTCCCTTTCCAATCAGCTTCCATTTCCACCGTAAAGGCCAAACGATTTTTCCCGGCAAGCAAGGAACAAAGGTTTTCAGACAAATCCGGCGGTAACATAGGAACAACTCTACTTCCCAAATATACGGAAGTCGCTCGATTGTACGCCTCTTCATCCAAATCGGTTCCGGGTCTTACGTAGTAGGAAACGTCGGCAATATGAACATAAAATCGAATCCGATTTTTTTCTTCCACAAAGCTGATCGCGTCATCGAAGTCTTTGGAATATTCTCCGTCGATCGTAATACATTTCAAATTTCTAAGATCAACACGAGATCCCCAATCATCTACGGTGCTTTCGTTCACTTCTTCCGGAAGATCTAATACTATATTCTCAGGATAAAGAATGCTATAATTGTATTTCATCAACATTCTCATAAGATCCAAATCTTCTTTAGTATCAGATTCAAAACGTAGAAATTGAACTTCGTAGAGATTTTTTTCGTGTTCGGTTTCTTCTTTAAGCTTTACGACCAGAACGTCCCCGAGTTGGATTTCGTCTTGAAGATCCATAAGAATAGTTTTACGAAGAAGGTACCCTTCTTTTTCTTCTCCATCTATGTCTAAGAGTTTTCCGAAAATAAACTTAGGATCCTTTTCAGTGACGATCATTCTGTAAAGATCACGTCCCCTTCTGAGAATTTTCGTGACTTCTCCTTCCAATCTTCCTTTTTTTCCGATTCCGTTAGGCTGAACTTCTACAAGATCCCCTTGAATCGCCGATTGTACATATTGACCTGGAACGAATATTTCCATTCCGGAAGGAAGTTTTACGAAGCCGTCCCCTTTTTTACTGACAGAAATCGTTCCTAATAGTTTTTGATTTGAATTGATGAGAATATTCTTTTTTTCTAATTCGATCAGCCCCTCTGCCTCAAGAATTTGCAGTGTTTCGGTTATTTCCCTTTCTCTTTCTTCAAATTGCCATTTCTCTCTTTTTTTACCGTAAGAATTCTGATTTTCTTCCCTAAGAATCTTTGTGGTCAGATCCTTAAATTGAATCACAGAACCGGCTCTGGATCGAAAATATTTGAGAATTTTTCTGCCGATTTCGTTTTCAGGGAATCCTTCGGATCTTCCCATGAACCTGTTTTTTTTATCCTTATTTGAGCGACCGAAGTTTTTCTTTCTCGTATCAGGTTCTGCGGTTTTTTTTTGTTTTGTTTGTTTTTTCTTTATATTCATAATTACTAAACCGTCGGTTTATCGTCGACGTAGGTCCCGCGTATATAATTCGGTGTCAGTTTCCAATACGGAAATCGATCCGGAAATTCCAAAGCCTCATGAATTAAATCGACGTTTCGATTCAAGATCGCTGCCGCGGAAGGAAAATTTTCTAATATGGAATTCCCCGAAAAAAACTCAGGGTTATCCGAATATTTTTGAGAAGTCAAGAATGTCTGTAAACGATCTTCCGGAATTTTATCAAGAATATCGTTCGGTTTTATATCGATAGATCCGAAAAATCCTCTTGCATCCTCCATTCCGAAATAAATTTTTTTTTGTTTGGCTTCGATTCCGATAACAACCGGATCACCAGTTTCTTGGTAATAAAACGATGTATAAACATTCAAACTGTCAAATCCGATCGATGGAATCTTCCAAAGTTGTGATAAGTTTCTCGCGGTCGCGACCGCAATTCTAAGCCCCGTGAAAGATCCCGGACCAAGCGCGCTTACGATCAAATCGGGAGCTTTCCAATTCGATTCCCTTAAAACATTTTGTAATTCTTGAATCAGAAATTTGGAAGATTCTCTAGGATGAATTCCGAAATAGGAGGCAATTGCCTTCAATTCCCCATCGTTGTTCAAATGAAAGGTTTCCACAATGATCCACTGATTTGTCGCGTCAAAAAATAGAATTTTCCTCATGTCGGATTTTTTTCCAATTCCTTCCATAGTTTTTCTAACACGGGAAAGGTCCCTATATCAAAACTTTTGAATACGATATCTCTTTCATTTTCAGAAACCGTTTTAAATTGTACTTCTATTTTTAACGGAAATGTTTCCAAATCCTCTTTCGCGATTTGCCACCATTCAATAATGGAAATTCCTACCTTTCCCCAAATTTCCTCAAAACCTAAATCTTCCAATTCATGCGAAGATTTCAATCGATGAAGATCGAAATGATAAAAGTTAAGTTCTTCTAAATTGGACTCGCTATCGAAAGAAAAATTTTGTACTGAGAATTTTCGACTTTTAGCGAATGGAATCGAATACTTGTTTATGAGAGTGTAAGTAGGAGAATTGACGTTTGTATTCGGTGAAATCCTTTTTACCACTCTGGAAGCAAAGGTCGTTTTACCCACTCCCATGGAACCTGTAAGTAAAATGATAGGATGAAAGTTTTGCCCTAAAGAAGAAAGAATCAAAGACGCAAGAAACTCGGCAGGTTTATCCAATTCTTCCAGTTTTAGATTCCGAAACTCGAGTTCCAATTCTTCCTCAAAATAATTCGCTCACCTTTTTTCTTTCAAAACGATAAACCGAAGTGCAAAATTCGCAAGTAACTTCGATCATTCCAACTTCGTCCAAAATTTGCATCGCTTCCTCTTTTCCTAAGGTCTGAATCAATTCCCTGATCTTGTTCTCGGAACAATCACAACGAAATTCTGGTTGACCTTCCTCCAAAATTTGAACGGCACAACGAGTCGTTTCTCCGATTTTATTCAAACAATTGTAAATATCTTTTCCTAAAAATTCGCTTATGTTTGTGTTGATTTGTTGGGAAAGACTTGCTATTTTTTGAATGTGTTCTTCTTTTGCTTCTGGTAAGGATTGTAAAAGAATTCCACGTACATCCCAATGAAATCCGTTTTTTCGAATATAAAGAGTTACGAAACAGACGATTTGTTCGGAACTGTTTAGATAATTTTGAAAATTTTCCTCGAAACTTTTATTAAGATACGGAACTACGGACTGATAAATACAAACCCCATTTTTCCAGCGGAATACTTTCAGAATTCCGGAATAATCTTCCATCATTTTACCGGGTTCAACATTTTCTTCGGGTCTTTCCCTAAGGACAGCCTTCATTCTCCCTTGTCTATCGCTGTAAGCAAGCACCGAATGTACGGGAGAATCCTCGTTAAACCGAATCTGCAAACTTACCTTTGTGTCTTCTTTGATCTGATCTGCTAAAAAAAAAGCGCCAATCATTGCCCTTGCAAGAAGTTCTGTACTAGAATCATCCAAATTATGCAGGTTTGAAGCTGCGGTAAGAGAGTATGAAATTTCAGCAACGGAATACCGGAAGTGAATATCCGGTAAAACTCCGTATATCAATGAATCTTGGTTCTGCATGGAATCCTTTTGCGGCAAGAAATGAGAGTCTTGAAATTGCGTAGATGTTGCAATTTACATCATTCGTATCCTTTCAAACTTCCCTGGAAAAGACAGTATTTTTTCGCTTAGACAACCTGGAATGGCGGTTTTCTTTCTTTTCAGATCTATCCTTTGATGAGATTTCTTTCGAAACGAAAGGAAGGATAAAATGATATTCGGAGCCGATTATTATCCCGAACAATGGACCCCAAAAGATTGGAAAGAAGATATTTCCATTATGAAAGAAATGGGTCTAAGTTCCGTTCGTCTTGCGGAGTTCGCCTGGGCAATTATGGAACCCAAGGAAGGGAAATACGATTTTTCTTTTTTCGATCACATTCTGAATTTAATCCAAAAGAATAAAATGACAGCAATCCTAGGAACTCCGACAGCGACCTTTCCGCCATGGCTTGCTAAAAAATTTCCCGACATAATTCAAGAACGGGATGGAATCCAAAGAACGATCGGCACGAGAAGACAAGCCTGTTTTTCTTCTCCCAATTATAAAAAGGCAGTGATAAAAATTGTAACCTCCATGGCTAAACATTTTGGAAATCATCCAGCGGTCATCGGTTGGCAAATCGACAACGAGATAGGACACGAAGGTTCCGATATAGACCATTCTCAAACATCCCTAAAAGCGTTTCGTGTTTGGTTAAAGAACAAATACAAAACGATCCGAGCCTTAAACGAATCTTGGGGAAATGTCTTTTGGGGAATACTTTACAATTCTTTCGATGAAATCCCGATTCCAGGTCGTCATCTGGCGAGTAATTTTCATCCTTCCATGATTCAAGATTTCTATCGATTCCATTCCGACACGATTATAGACTTTGTAAAACTTCAGGCCCAAATTCTCAGAAAATTTTCCGTCGGAAGGCCACTCACTACAAATCTATATCCTTCCCCCTTTCTGCCGATCATCGACATGGCGGAATTATCCACGTACCTCGATTACATCTCTTGGGACAACTACCCAACCTGGGGAGAACAAGAAACTCCTTTCCCTCATCCGTTTCTATCGGCAATGCAGCAATATAACCGCGGGCTGAAAAATCTTCCCTTTACCGTAATGGAACAAATTTCCGGTTTTCAAGGACATGATCTGCTCGGTTATCTTCCCGCTCCCGGACAAACCAAACTTTGGATGAAACATTCCATCATTCATGGTTCGAATGCGATTTATTTTTTCAGATATAGAACCGCACGTTTCGGGCAGGAACAACTTTGTTATGGAATTTTAGATCATGATAAAGAAAAAACGGAACGTTACTACGAATTGCAAAACGGAATTCAAGAAATCAAAGAACACGCGGAAGATTTCACGGAAGAATTATTTCCTGCCCAAGTTGCAATTGTACATGACATCGAAAACGCGCGAAATTGGAAACATCAGCCGATTTCAACAGGTTTAAAATTCTCTCCTGTAATATGGTCTCAGTTAGGATACGACATCGAAATGGCGACTTGGTTTTCAGGAATGAACGTATTGAATGTCAACACACATTTCCGCCCCATCTCTAAAATTGATTTCAAGGATTACAAAATTATAATACTTCCGATGTACACGATGGTCAACGAAGTTGTTTTTAAGCGTTTGGAACAATTTGTAAAAGAAGGTGGAACTCTAGTTTTGGGTTTTAGAACCGGTGCTAAGAATTTGGATGGCTGGATGTATGACTCTGCAATTCCAGGTCCGTTTACGGAAATGGCCGGGGTCAAGGTTCGCAAATTTGAAGCAGTTGGAAATCAAAAGATAAAGTTTCGGTTCCGTTACTTTCCAGGAATCTGCTCCAAGATCTGTGAAATTTTAGAACCGACCACAGCGGAAGTCTGGGCCCGTTACACCGATAGAAAAAAATTCTACAAAGGTTTTCCAGTAATCACAGCAAACTACTATCACAAAGGAAGAGTGATTTACGTGGGATCTTCTTTGGAACCCTTGAGTTTCGTGCTTCTCTATCGCCGTATTTTAAAAGAGGCCAAGATTCCATTCATATTCTACGGGCCAAATGTAGAAAAGATTTTTCGAATCGGTAGAAGACAAAATTATGAAATCTTTATCAACCATTCTGGAAAGAAAAGTCTTGCAGGTTTGAAGATTTTAGATCCTTATGAAGTCAGGATTCTTCCTAAAAAGAAATAAAATAGTCTATAATTTCTCAAAAAAGAATAGTCCGTTGAAAAATTTGTTCCTACATAAGTTGAAAATCTCACGAAATTTATCGAGTTACTTAGAGCTTGTCCAAAACGTTAGAATATTACTACGGGAATTGAACAACGAAAAAGTCTCGAACCCCATGAACCTCTCAAAGAAACACAATCGTGAAAACTACATTTTTTTACGAACTTACCGTAGGATTGTATATGATTTATTTTAAGATTTTGGAACAAACTCTAATAAAATGAAACAGGTACAAATTTTTTGGAAGTAAATCAAATTGAAGAACTGAATCGAATTCTTGTATCCGTTTCAGGACAAAACCGTCCTTACGAGATTTTTGTAGATAATTTGCATACCGCATTCTTCCAATTCGAAGACAGTTTTATCCTTCCGTCTACTTCGGTTTACGAAGTCGATTTTTCAGCCGCTAAGGAATTTCTTTTACAAGCACAACAATTGATCCCAGAGTTGATCAGAGGGTGTCATGTACTTCCAATCGCAAAGCCGAAAAAAAAATCAAATCAGCTCTTTTTGGTCAAAGAGACTCCCTCCTCGGAAGAAAATAAAAAGTTCGTTTTTGTAGTAAGTTTCATACTTACTTATTTAGGGGGAGCACCGACCCCAATGATCGTAAAACAACCATTACAAGGAAAAACGGCAGCAGTTCGAACTCAGAGGATTTATTTCTCAGCCAGAATTCTTCCCTTAGAATCCTTCGAATTTAAAAACGGTGTTTTAGTCGATTTCGTAACCCGGAAATATAAAGAGACAGAATTTATGGTCGACGTAGATACGGTTTCTTCGTTTAACAAAGCCCAACATACGTATTCAGAACTTTTCGACGACGTAGATTATTCCAAGCAGATTTCGATGATTCATTCGATTCTAAACATCAATAAAGAGATTTGGAAGCCCGGTAAGATTTTCGAACCTATCGACGTGGAACTTCATACGATCAGTTCTAGATTTTTAGATGGTTCCCAAGAGAGAATTTTTAACCAATTTGAAAGCTTTCGGCATTTGATTGATCTTTTATTGTCCCAGGAAAGCATGACTATAGATTCAGTGAAACAAGAACCTTTGCACGACTGGCTTCGTTCTTTCGAAACGGAAAGGGGTGTAACACCCTCCGGTAATATGCTCTGGAAAATCTTAAAACAAAAGTAATCTTCTTAAAGAGAAACCCATGGACCATCCACTCGCCCCTCCTATTGATTTTCCCTTAGAGGAAGTCAAACGCAGGATCAAATCCGTTCAGTCTGTCTCTGGTATTTTTATCGAATCGGCGCTGAAGCTTCAGAAAGATTTGAAAACTTTCTCCTTTTCAACTGAAACTGAAGAGAAGGATCAAATCCATAAGGCCGACGAGATGATGGGAAAGTTCATTGTGGAATATCTCAGACAAAACTTTCCTTCTGATTCAATTCTTTCCGAAGACAACTATAAACATGAAGGTAGCAATTCTTTTCGCTGGGTATTGGATCCGATTGACGGATCTATGAACTTTGTAAGAGGGATTCCTCTTTACTGTGTTGCGATCGGGCTTGAGCATAGAGAATCTCCGGTTGCAGGAGTTGTTTTTGTTCCCGGTCTTAATACAAAGTATTCTGCTATTCTTTCCCAAGGTGCCTTCAAAAACGGACTTAGAATCGATGTTTCCAATACAGAATCTCTCGCACGCGCAATGCTTGTTCCGAGTTTTCCAACAAACAGAAAAGAAATATTAAACGAAGTCATCTCTGATATCACTGCATTCATCAGTTGCGGTAGATCTATGAGAAGAACAGGCTCTTTTGTTTTGGATACTTGTTGGGTCGCGGAAGGTCTACTCGACGGCATCTGGGAAAAAGGGGTTAAACTCTGGGACACCACGGCAAGCTCGGTAATTCTCACCGAAGCCGGAGGCAAATTAACAGACTTCAGTGGAAAACATTTTTTTTCCGGAAACTCAGAAGTAGTCGTATCGAACGGAAAAGTTCATTCCCAGATCATAGACATTATGAGAAATGTTCGGGATTCGATCGGAAAAAATTAAGGACTAAAATCAGTTCAGAGAAAAAGAATAACCGAACGATTTAAAAGCAAGAGTTTCTTATTATAGAAATTTTTTATCACTCAGGGAATGTTGTTTTTTGTTTAGAAAAGATTTTTTCAATTTTCTTAAATCGTATTTATTTTAAGAATAATTTTAAAAAATTCACTCCTTCAAGACCGTTTTTCTGTGTTTGTTGAAAAACATTTTCGAATTCCATTGTCGTTCCCTTAAGAGTTTATGCCAAAACCTCAGAGCCAGTCTCAATATGTAGGAACCTATTTCAATTCACAAAAGTAGTATAAATCACGAATGCAACGTAATCCGTAGGAATCCCTGCGTTTTATTACGAGTTTATTGAATGATTGTAGCAGATTTACTTTAAAGTTTGGGACAGACTTTAAATATTTATATAAAATTCTTCGATTCAATAGAGTGGTTCAATTGTTAGGCTATAACCATCAAAAAATAGTTATTAATCAATGTTGGATCCAAATTTGAATAGCAGAAATAAGAAATCACCTTAAGACCAAGTTAGATCATTTTTATCGAGAAACATTTAAAAATGCTTCTATGTTTCGAATCTGATCATCAGTTAAAGGAAGTCTTGTCATGATTCGGCTTGTACGCTTTGGAGTATAACCCGGAGGATAAGTTCCTTCTACAATTCTCACCTTTAATAATTCGAAATTCGAACCTTGAATTGCAGGCCCGATAGTACCATCCATCGCAGGATTCTGATTGTGACAAGAAGAGCAATTTGTCAAATATAAACCTTTTCCTTGAGAAATCGATTTTTGTTCCGGAGAAAAATTCTCTTCTTCCTTGCAAGTCGCAAAAACGAGAATAAAGAAAATAAAAACGAACAAGAGGCGGGGGAACCCGCCTCGATTTTTACAGACTCTCATCGATTAAAGAAGAACCTCAAGAAGAATATAAATAATCAAAGTAAGAACAAAACCTGATGTGATAACACCCTTTACAGTTTTAATCGGTTTAAAAGTGGCACTTTCTGGTGTTGCGGTTAACGCGTTTATTTCTACAATCGCAAGAATCACCAAAATCGCCCCTAAAAACGTATGCGCTTGTGCACTTGTTATTTCGAAAGAAATCGAAAGATTTCTTGCAGCACCCATCAAAAACAACATAGGAATAGAAAGAAGAGTATTAGTCCTAGAAGCCAAAAGACCTCTAGCCGCACGGGGAGCAGGGTTTTCTG
Organism: Leptospira mayottensis 200901116; assembly: GCF_000306675.2. Classification (NCBI taxonomy): domain Bacteria; kingdom Pseudomonadati; phylum Spirochaetota; class Leptospiria; order Leptospirales; family Leptospiraceae; genus Leptospira; species Leptospira mayottensis. The sequence continues at coordinate 26,904 of NZ_CP024871.1, read as the reverse complement.
TAGTTTCACCTTTTGCGGCCGCAATCACAACTTTCTGAGCAGGCCAAATCACGAACCAAACATTAAACCACATTAAAGTTCCGAGCAATCCCCCTCCGAGAATTACCGCAAGCCATTGACCGGTAGAAAGAGTGGTGCCGTTAACGATCGAATAGATAATCATCGCCCAGCCACTAAGAAAAGTAAACATCGCACCCCAACGAAACCACCAGAGAACTTTTGGAACCAATTGTTGAGTCGCTTTTTTCTTTGTATCCGCGTCCGTCTCAGCAAAAAAAGATCCTTGTACAAAATTAATGTACCAAAGTAGTCCGATCCAAGCGACGCCTGCGAGGAAATGTATCCACTTAAAAATGAAATACAAACCTTGGCTTGTAAAAAGAGCAATTCCTTCCATAATACCTCCAATTCATCGATTGAATTATAATTTTGTGTACTCTAAAAAAATGGAGCACCAGAATTAAAAATAAATCCTGAATTTTAGGCTCTCAGTCAAGCACTTTAGAAAGATTCTAATTTTTGAGAAAAAATAAAATACAAATTTCGAAAAATGAATTTTAAGTACGATTCAAGATAGATCCTCAATTAAATTTTTCTGTAGTATATCCCAAAAAGAAGGTTCGTCGTCCATTTCATCCGAGGAATGAAATGGCGTAAAACGGTCTTGAAAAATTTCAGCTTGAGATCTAAAAATCACTTTCATCTTGTCTCCGTTTTGAAAAAATTCCGATTCGAACTTGTTTCCCTCATTGCCCTTACTTCCGTATACAAGAAGAAGGAAATATCTATCAAAGTATTCTTCCATGTTTCCGGGAATGAACCAATTTACTATGCCGGGCGGAAAAATTTTAAGAAAGCGGCCGCTGATTTTTTTTTCCGGAAGTTTCGAAAACTCTCCCGTAATCCTTCCATAATTTTTGGAAGAATAAAAATGAAGCTTATATCCTAAACTTTTAATATCAATTTCAAGTCCATAAACTCGGATAGATAATGAAATACGAATGTGTAGAACTTCCGGTTTACTCCAATAACCTTCGGGAGTATCAGGAATTTTTAAGAAGGTTTTAGTTCCTTCGTTATATAACTCGATCCCGTTTAGAAATTCTCCTGATTTAAAGATCGTAATTCGATACGACACTTGATTAAGAAGTTTATCGAATCGTTTATAAAATTGTGGATAGGTTATTTTTGTAGATTCGTTCAGTTCATAAAGAAGCCAAGAAGAGTTTCCCACTCTCCCTGAATCACAGTGACAAACATAACAAAGATAACGATGTGTATCCGAAATCGAAGCGAGTTCGGAAGAATGATTCGAACCGGAACGAAGGAAATTTTGCAGTCGATCCACGTGATGAAAAAAATCAAGGTGACTGTATGTTGGAAGAATCGAAACCGTCTTTCTTTTTATTCGAAACGTTTTTTGATCCCTGAAAAAGGTCGGAAAATATTCCACGTGGATTTGATAAGGAACGTTCTCGGGAATTTTTTCTGTTGTGATTATATTTCGAAATCCTTGATCCGTTTTTTGAAGGTAGAAATCGATCGAAAGCATGTCATCTTTTTCTTGCAGGAGGGATACGTCCGCCGAGGTTAGATTTCCGAATAAGGCGTTTCTAATCCCTCCGGTTGGATATTCTCTGAAAATATTTTTTTGATGGGAAAGGTATTCTTTCCAAAAAGCGGCTTGTTGTGGTTTCTTCTGTACACAATCAAAAAGAAAAAAACAAATCAAAACATGGATGAAAAATCGAATTTTATTTTTCTTGTTTTCGTACGATTTCATAAAGCGAATCCACAGTTTGATCATTTACTTCTTTGTAATACGATTCGAAAATTTGTTTCTTGCTTCGGGAAAAAATTCTTAACCATGAAAAATTAGGCCGAATCCCGGAAGACAAAATGCCCTCCGGATCTAATAAGATCGATTCGTAGTTTTTCGATTTGTTCTCGTTGATATAAGTTTGAATCGCACCCGGCGCGTTCCTCAAATCGACAAACGCTACAAATTCAATGAAATCTTCGGATTCGTCGATCAAATTCTGCATTCTCCAATAAATCTTCCTACCGTGTTTTCTACAGAGAACGATATCGACATACGAACAACCTAAAAGAAATACGATTTTACCTTTTAAAGTTCTAGAATTCAAAATTTTGCCTTTTTGATCTTTGAGCTGAAAATTGGGAAGATCAGAGGAAAAAATGGAAACCGTTAACGAAAGAAAAGTCAGGAAAAAAAATATCTTAAAAAAAAACACTCTAAGACGAATCAAAAAACCAATCCGTAATTTCCCTTTCAGAATACTTAAAGCCCGTTTCAAAATCCTATCCTTATTTCTTTTTTTTATTTCCATTTAGTTAATAACTTTCATTGTGATATAAATTATTTTTAAAATTTATCTGAAAAATAGCCATAATAAGTATACAAACGACTTTTTAATATTGAGTAGGAGATTTTTGAGATAAACTTCTAGGTTAACTTTTATTTTGTTTGAAATCGAAAAATACCATCCCAATTCTTTTCCAAAGGTTTAGAAGAATATAATTTACAACGTTTCAGATAAATTTTGGAAAGATTATCCCTGGGTTCTTCTTGATAAAGTTGTTTGAAAATTTTAGTAGCTTCCCCAAATTTTCCGGATCTATATTCAGAAATCCCCTGAGACAATAGATCCAGTGTTTTCAATTTAAATTCCTTTATCTCTTCTATATCGGATTCAAACACCTCATAGATATCCACGGGTTGATTTCTTCCTTTTACAAACGCCGAATCGATCATTCGAATTCCAATATCACTCATTCTATGAAGTCGTAGATAAGTATGATGAGAAATCAATATTCTACCCTGGTACAAGTAGGTAAGAGATTGAAGTTTGGACGTAAGTCGGATCGCATCGCCGACCACATTAGTATCGATTCTTCTTTCGCTTCCCACAGTTCCTAAAATCAAAGAACCTGTATTAATCCCGATTCCGATTTCTAAATTCCATTCCAAAGGAATCGAAAAATTTTTTTGTATTCTTTTCGATCGAACAACGTTCATCATTCTGAGCGCAGCTTCGACAGCATTGTCAGCAGAATTAAAATTCTCCTTTTCCACTCTTTCGCTATAATCCGCAAAAAGTGCAAGTAGTGCATCGCCCGAATACTGATCCACAAAACCAGCGGCTTCGTAAACGATCTTTTCCATTTCAGATAGATAAGAATTTAAGAATGTTATCGTCTGATTTGATGGAACCGTTTCCAAAATATTTGTGAAATTCCGAATATCAGAAGACAAAATAGTCATCGATTTTTCTTTGTTATTCCCGATCGAAATTGATACGGGGGACTCCTTATCTAGAATTCTGATAAAATCCACAGGAACAAATCGATAAAAAGCGTTTTTTTGATTGGAAAGTTCTTCGTTAATAAACTCCATATCTTTGTATAGTCGAACATACTTCAAAATTAAAATGTTTATGGTCGTAACGACAAAGAATAAATAAACGATCGGAAAAAAGGAATAATGAAATCTAAAAACTTCAAAAATAGAATTCAATAAATCAAATATTCCAAAAACGATACATACAAAAACTCCCGTTAATATCTTACCCGAGTCCTGTTTCTTTTTTCTTACCGCTTGAATCAAAAAGACAAGAATATAAACCAAAAAGAAGGCCATCGAAATTTGAGAGATTTTAAAGACAACTTGCACCCAGGAAAATGGAGAAATAAGAATCGCGAAAAACAATCCGATCAAAAGAGCTATAAAAAAGTTTGGAATTATGCCTGATCTTTCTTTCAGGTAAAAATAGTCCTTCAAAAAATAATAGAAAAAAGGAAGAATCAAAGTCAAAGAGGAATATTCGGCTCTAAAAAACGGAGAGCTATCGATTTGAGAATTTAGATTAATAAACTTTTTAAAGATTAAATCTGAGGACGAAAAAAAATAAACGGAAGAAATAAATAAAAATAATCCGAAATAGAAATAATACAAATCTTGTTTTCGTACTACATAAAAAAATACATAATAAACTCCGAATATAAAATAGATTGCACATAAAAAAACGCCAAAATATTCGGAATTAGACTGATAAATCTGCTGAAATAAGGAAATTTTATATCCGCTTGCGTGATAAAACCCGAAATGATCGTTTTGAATGTAAGGAGTCTGATTCGATTCGCCAACTACATATAAAAGAATTGTATTTTTGCCTTGTTTTAAGACACCGAAAGGAATAGGCAAGGTTACGGACCTTAGAGATCTTCGAATCGAAGGAGTCACATCTTTCCCATCAGTTTGTTTCAGAAATTTTTCTTTTCGAATTAAAAAACCATTGAGATAAAGTTCCCAATTTTCTCCCACGCTTGGAAAATAAATTGCAGTCGGTAATTTTAAGAACGTAGAATCCGAGTTTATCGAAAATTCCACTTTTACAGTCACTTCGTGGAACCCGGTCCGTTCGGGTATTTCAAAAAGAGAATTAAAACCCACTGGAAAATTGGAAATCAATTTCCAATTTTCCGAATTTTTAGGTTCCTTTTCCTTATTCCCTTTTTTATTTTGAGAAAAAGAACTAAAAATATTCGATTTCTCTAATTTAGTTTTGAGATGGTTTCCTAAACTCGCCTTCCATTCAGCGTGTGAGAGGTCCAAAACCTCCAAATCCGAATCATATCCGCATGAAAATAAAACGGATAAAATCGATACGACTACAAAAAATTTCAGGGTCCGGATCATTCAACCAGATTCCATTCAAGAAGAATTAGAAGCGAAGGAAATTTTTCCAAAAACGAAAGATTAGATCACATAACGAGTTCGTCTTCACCGGCACGGGCGACGACAATTTCACCAGCGTCTTCAAGTTTACGTATGATGTTTACAATTTTTTGCTGTGCGTCTTCTACGTCTTTAATCCGAATCGGGCCCATAAAATCCATATCTTCTCGAAGGAGGTTTGCGGCACGTTTAGACATATTCTTGAAGATTTTTTCTTGAACTTCGGTATCCACTGATTTTAAGGCTTTTGCAAGATCCGAGTTGTCCACTTCTCTCATAACTTTTTGGATCGCGCGATCGTCCAAAAGAACGATGTCTTCGAAAACGAACATTCTTTTCTTGATCTCTTCCGCAAGTTCCGGGTCTTCTTCTTCTAAAGCCTCGATGATCGTTTTTTCCGTTCCCCGGTCCACTAAGTTTAAAATCTCAACCACGGAATCGATACCACCTGCGGACGTATAATCTTCGGAAGCCAAAGTAGAGAGTTTTCTTTCAAGGACTCGCTCCACTTCTCGAAGAACGTCAGGACTGACCCGGTCCATAGTTGCAATTCGTTTTGCGACTTCCGCCTGAATGGTATGAGGCAGATTGGAAAGAATATTTGAAGCTTTTTGAGGATCCAAATAAGAAAGAATCAATGCGATCGTCTGAGGGTGTTCGTTCTGAATAAAGTTTAATAAATGCTGAGGATCTGTTCTTCGAATGAAGTCGAACGGTCTGACTTGTAAGGAAGAAGTAAGTCGATTAATGATGTCGATTGCTTTCTGGTTTCCGAGCGCCTTTTCCAAAAGACCTCGGGCAAAATCGATTCCTCCATTGGAGATGAATTCTTGAGCCATCATTAGCTCGTTGAATTCTACTAAAACTTTTTCTTTATCTTCGGGAGTAATTTTATCGAGTCGCGCAATTTCGAACGTGATTTGTTCGATCTCGTCCTCTCGGAGATGTTTGAAAATCTCGGAAGATACTTCGCTTCCAACTGCAATAAGAAAGACCGCAGCTTTTTGCCTTCCGGTTAGGTTTGTTTTTTTATTCAACACGCCTGGAACTTCCCGTAAGAATCCTATCGGTTAAAATAATGCATTTCAACGAAAAGATTTTTCGACCTATGGCAGAAAATTCTTCCTTGAGTCGGGATATTTTTCCACTTCTCTATAAATTGTTTCGTATAGTGAGTAAGAGCCCACTAATAACCTTGCCAACGAGTAATAGGACAATTTAAGAGTATTTTTTTGAAAATGTGAATGCTAGTTTTTAAAGCCAAGATGTCAGGTATAGGGACGTAATCCTGTGGGAACTACTGCGTTTTGTTATTAAGACTTAACAATCATAATCGTGGTTTCTTTTGTTGATTTTCTTGTTTTGTGGTAAATACTTACAAGCCCGGAAGGAACTTCATTTCATCTAAAACTCGGACCTCCATATCACAACCGAATTGAGTTATAAGCCCTCGTAAAACTCAATTCTTCTTTTAAATGTGAAACTCCCACAAAAACTTAAAAAATACTATTCTTCTTTGGAAATCATAAGCCTGAGGAAAACTTGACCCAAAAGAAGAATCGCAAATCATTAAAATAGGAGAATAATTTTGAAACTGAAAGTTTATGAATATAAAAACTGTTCCACTTGTAGGAATGCGCTCAAATTTCTTTCCAGCAAAAAAGTAGAATTGGAAATATTACCGATTCGGGAAATCCCTCCTAAAAAAACGGAACTCAAAACGATGTTGAAGTATATGGACAACGAATCGAAAAAACTTTTTAATACTTCCGGCGGAGATTATAAAGAACTAGGTCTCAAGGACAAACTCAGCTCCATGTCCATCGAGGAACAACTGGACCTTCTTTCTAAAAACGGAAATTTGGTTAAACGTCCCTTTGTTCTCGGAGATGATTTCGGATTTGTAGGATTTAAAGAAGAAGAGTGGAAAAAACGAATTCGATAGATTATAAATCTATCGAAGTTCCAAATGTTCCATTTATATCGGGTTCGGAAAATATTTGCGAAGACGATGTATATCCGCCCGCTCCATCAGATAAATAAAGATAAACGTTTCCCACATTGGTTCCACCGACCGAACTAGGGGCTCCGACCAAAACATCACTGAAACCGTCTCCGTTGATATCTCCCGCTGTAATCGAATTTCCCATATTTCCTACGTTAACCGCCACTGTTAAAAAATTCAGTGAACTGGTTATTAAACCGAGTGTATTACCCGTAGTTAAGTACGTAACCGCATGCCCTTGATTCGGATACGTAGAGGTATAAGAATAGCCTCCCGTAAGAAGATCCAAAAATCCATCCCCATTGACATCTCCGGTTGTAACCGAAGTTCCGGTTTGAGATCCAGGCACTCCTGATATAGGACCGTTGATTGTATTAACAAGAACACCAGAATTAGATAAATATAAATGTACTCTACCAGCCCCAGCCGACTCTTGATAAGCACCCACAAATAAATCCACAAAACCGTCTCGGTTTACATCCGTTACAACGGCTGAATTTGCATACCATTCGTTTACAGCCGAACCCGTAATCGTTTGAGAATAAGTGGTAAAAGTTCCAGCTCCTTGAGCAAGATAAACAAAAGACGCACCAATCTGTGCAGAACCCACAGCTCCAATAATTGCATCTGATCTACCGTCGCCATTCACATCACCTAATGTAATCGCATATCCATAAAATGATGCACTTCCCACATTTCCCGGATTGTTCAATTGCTGGCTAAATGTAATTCCTTGTCCCACAATCGCATTGGACAAATAAGAATAAACCCGCCCAATGTTTCCCAAATCGTACGGCGCACCGACCAAAATGTCCGAAAAACCGTTCCCATCAATGTCCCCTACATCCACGTTGAGTAAACCACCTGTACCTATAGGAATGGAACTGACCGGTGTAGTCGAAAGCCCGCCTGTTGATCCAAGCGAAAGATAAATCTCGAACGTATTCGATGCACTTCCAACAACGGCATCCGCATACCCGTCTCCATCAATATCTCCCAATTTAACGGAATATCCGAAACCGCCCGCACCATTTAACAAAGTTATCGGAACAGAATTTAAACCTTTTGTTTTTCCAAGAGAAAGATAAGCCCTTACACGATTTGCAACTTGAGAACCAATCAAAGCATCCGGATAACCGTCCCCGTTTATGTCTTTGTTCGATCCCTTTTGAACGTCAATCGTGATCGGAGTAGAAGTCAATTCACTAGAAGTGGATCGAACCGAAATCGTGTGCAAACTCCAGTCCTTCCAAACACCTGCCGAAGGAATTGTAGTTGGAATTCCCGCAGCAGGAAGTTGGAACCGCCACTGAGTTCCTGATATTTGTGCATCCACGAACGGACCCGAATCCAAAGCAACTTGAACCCCCGAGGCAGAAGAATCTATTTCTCCGATTAAAAAACCGGTATTTAAAAGACCTTTCGACTTTATATTAAGGATCGTCGGTTGAGATAATCTAACATTGATTCCGCAGACCGAAGTCTGGCCCGAAGTTACAAAAAAGTTAAGTAATAAAGATTTGTAAAAAAGAGAACTGCTCATGTCGCAGGCATTTTTTACGGGTTTAACTGCACAATTGTAAAAAAGAAAAAAGACACAAAGAAAATATGGAAACCGTTTCATAACAAACGTACCCCGAACTATCCTTTTACTAAAATATAAGCGTCTTAGATAAAAGAGACGGAACCTTACTTAGTTTTATACCTTTTTGAATTAGAGTTCCTAGGAATCTACTAAAGAAATTTTTAATTCGACATCAATCATAAAAATTCAAATCCTTTTCCTTCTCTTACAATCGTCATTTTGTCACCCGTCATATTTAAAATCGTTGAAAGTTCCATTTTCACAATTCCTCCATCGACAATTCCTTCAACACGGGCTCCATAGACTCGTTCCAATAAATCAACTTCGATGATAAATTCATCGTTCGCAAATACAGAAGTGGAGGTTAATGGATTTGGATGAACCTGTAGTAACTTTTGCAAATAAATCGCATCCGGAATTCGAATTCCGATTTGTTTCTCTTTTTGGTTAGAAAAAGAAATTCTTGGTAAGTGTTTGTTGGCACGGGTAATAAACGTAAACGGTCCTGGTGTGATCCTTTTCATCAAACGAAACGCTTCGTTTGAAAGATATTCAATATAATTGGAAGCAACTGAAATGCTAGGACAGATTAAAGAGAGGGGTTGGTTTTTCGGAATATTTTTCAATTCATATAACTTTTCAACACCAAATTTAGATTGAGAATCCGCAACCAAAGCATAAACTGTATCCGTCGGAAAAATATAAACGCTTCCCTCCAATAATCTGTTTGAAATCTGTTGGAGTTTTCTATTTTCAGGATTAATCGGATGAAGAGAAAGAATCATTAAAGATTAGACTCGTTTTTAAAGCCCTGCAGTAATTCCTCCGTCGACCACAATTGTCTGCCCAGTAACATAAGCGGATGCATCGCTTGCAAAAAAAATCACGGCCCCTACTAAGTCATCCGGACTTCCAAGTCTTCCCATTGGAATTGAATTCATCATTTGCTCCAAAACGTCCGGTTTTTCTTTGATCATTTCCGTCATATCTGTATCGATAAAACCGGGGCAAATTGAGTTCACACGATAACCGGAACCGACCCATTCGACAGCAAGAGCGCGAGTCAAATTAATAACCGCCCCCTTAGTCCCAGAGTAGACAGAGGCAAATTTCGTTCCTCTCATTCCAAGAATAGAAGCAACATTGATGATATTTCCACCTTTCTTTTTATGAATCCTATAATAAGCCGCACAAGCTCTGAATACGCCCGTAAAATTCGTTTGAACGATAGATTGGATCTCATCTTCTTTTAAAAAAGCGGCGGGTTTATTCGAAGCAATTCCGGCGTTATTTACAAGTACATCGAGTTTTCCGTGTTCTTCAACGATGGATTCAATGATCGGCATCATTACATCCTGTTGACGAATATCCGCGGCATAACCCTTAATGCCGGAGCCGTCGAATTTCCGGATCGATTCTTTCGAAGAACCCGTTCCATAAACGATCGCCCCAGCGTTTTTAAAACCTTCTGCAAGATGTCTTCCAATCCCACGGGTGGACCCAGTCACTAAAACCGTTTTACCTTTTACGTTAAATAAATCGTTCAACAAATTACTCCTGATTATATTGCGGTTTTACCGGATAACAAGGTCGAATCTCTTCGATGGATTCTTCACCGTTTGCCATTGACGGTTTTTTTCCGCGCTCCGTATCGAAAATACGAACGAGCTTGCGAGAATCGATTCGAATATTTTTTCCAAAATCAGAACTCGTATCTTTTACTTTTTCTTTTTTAGGTTTTTTTTCAGAATAAGGATCGAAAATTTCCTTTTCCTTTTCCTCTTTTTCCACAGTGAGATCATCCACTAAAATTTCTCGATTAATATAATGAGTTCCATCGCTTTTATACATATTGTGCAACGGATCACAGTCGAACATATCGATTTTAGCAACGATGTGATCGCAAAAAAGAAGATACCTTTTGCAAAGATATTGAAGGCTGGATTCCTTGACTCGATCAAAACTTCCTCTCCTACAGGAAGGAAACACGAGAAAAATCAAAAAACAAATCCAAAGTCTTTTACGGAACGTTCTGAAATTTATCAAACGATTCAAAAAAGACGAAAGTCCTACATTTTCTTTAATCTTATCAAGAATGTCAAGTTGCAAGGTCTTTTCCCTATAGAATGACCATAAAAATGAGATAACCGCAGTAAAAAGATACTTCTTTGCGATGCAAACACCAGACAAATATTTTTTATAAAAAAGAATCATATATTCATTATTTCAAATATTCTAGTTTTATTCGTATTAATAAGGCTTTGAAGAAGGAAGATCCTGACTTTTAGTTTCATTTTTTTTCTGCGGCTTTTCGGAAAAAATTCCCATTTTTAATTCGTACCACCTTAAAGTTCTCGCTCTATCTTTTTTTCTTTCTTCTTCCGCCGTTGTATTCAAACGACCTTGCGCATCATCCCAATAAATCATTTCTTCCGGTTTTAGATAATCAGAATCGAGAATTTTATTTTTGGAAATTTTATCCGAAAAAGAAAGCCCGGAATCCTCGCTTTTTCCCAAAAGAATCTTAGCTTGGTAAAGCGAAAGAAGGGACTGTTTTTGATAATAAAGAGCGGAAGTCCTTTCTCCCCTTTCTAACTCTTTGGAAGAAGTCTTCGATGTTTCTCCGAAACGAGTATAATACTTTTCTAATACTGGAAGAATTGATCGATTTTTGTTTTTTTCATCCAACCGAATCGACACAATCATAGGAACCAGTTCCTGTCCCAATTGAATTGTTCTACTTTCGTAGTCTTTACGAATTGCATCTTCCAAAAGAATAATTGCTTTAAAAATATTCTCAAACATGGCCGTAGCATTTCCGTATTCGGCTTTCAGATAAAGAGTTTCAGCTTGTCCGTAATCAGCGGCGAGTTTATCCAAATCTTGTTTTTTTCCAAAGTTCAAAAGAGAGACTCTAATTCCTTTCAATCCGAGGTAAGTTTTCTTTCTTATAGATTCCAACTTTCCCGTTTCGATTAACTCCCGATCGGATGGAAGCTTTTGCTTTGAGTCTTTAGATTCACCTGGGACCGTTTGCGAAAAGATAGAAACGTTACAAGCAAGAAAAAGTACACAAATTGCACATCCGATTTTATTCGACAGAGTTCGTTGATTCTTTTTCATCCGTACCAATATCGGCAGGAAAACGGATGCAAGGCAAGGCTTTTCCCGAATCGTGGATTTATGATGGTTCTCAGATCTAGATCTCCTCGCAGAAAATACATTTTGGAATCCTTAGATCTTGATTTCAGAATCGAACCGGAAGACATAGATGAAAGCTCTTTAAAAAACGAACATCCTTTGGAATATTTGAAAAGGATATGTTTATCCAAATTAGGCACAAGATCCAAAGACGAATTTTTGATCTCCTGTGACACAATTGTCGTTCAAGAGAATTTTATTTTTCAAAAACCTGAAAACTTTTCTGAAGCAGAGAAAATGCTCGAAAAGTTGTCCGGAAAAACTCATAAAGTCGCTTCGGGACTAGGAATCTATTATAAAGGACTCGAACGATTTGCATTCGAGTTTTCTCAAGTCCATTTTCGTTCTTGGAATCATAAACAAATTCGAGAATACATTGAAAAATATTCTCCCTTTGATAAGGCTGGAAGTTACGGGATTCAGGATAAGGAAGGCCCTGTACAATCTTTTGACGGATCGTACACGAATATACTTGGATTTCCGATACGAACGTTTCTGCAATACCACAAACTTTGGAAAAAATATTTAAAAGGAAATCAGGCGTAAAAATCGATCAGACTGCCGCGAGTTGTCGGTATAAATTCTTTGGAAGTGGAGGACGAATTGATTCTGCCCGAGTTATAATCGGCGTTAAAATCTTCACGGCGAATCGGTTCCACGGCTTGTATTTTTCCGCCCATACGGGTCGGACTTACGTAAGCTAAAGCCTCATTCGGAAAAGAAATCCTCTGGACTCCGGAACTGATATTCATATTTTAATCTTCGGAGAATTGATCCTTTACTTTAAATAATTCTTTCGTTTTTTTAAGGACCAGAACAATTTCAATTCAAATAGAATGGCAACAAAAACCAAAGAATATAAAAATTCCATCGAATTCCTGACCGATTGGAGTGAAAGACTACCGCAGATCGTTTTTGTCGCGGCCAAAGAATCCTACGAGTTTGAAATTATCGCGGAAAAATATAAAGAAGAAATTCGAAAAGCGGGAGAGCCATTCGAAATCGTAATATTCGTTTCGGAACCGGGAGACTTTGAAAGATTTCAATCCGATGCTTTCAACCTGGATATGTTCTCCAATCGTAAATTATTTATTGTCAAATCTGGTCTTGAATTTTTTAAGCCGATCTCCAGTGGAAAAGGAAAGAATAATGAATCTTTACAAAAACAATTTTCAAACTTTCCGAACTCGATCCAACTTTTAGTTCATTACAATCATTGGGAAGTTCCAAACAAGGTTCTTCAAATCTTCGGGGGAAAAGCGAATCTCATTAAAACCAAAAATTTTTATCCTAACGAAACACGCGTCGGTCTTTTACAAGCCTGTAAGGAAATTGGAGTCCAATTGGACGAGGACGCCATGAATGAATTCTTGCACAAAATTTCCCCCTCAATGGGAGCATATCTACAATCACTTTCTAAACTAAAACTTTATCTCGTAAAAAAATCTTTCACGAAACAAGACGTTGAAGACGTCTTGCTTTTCAATGGAGAATTGAATTCCTCCGGCTTGGTCGATTTTTTTATGGAATCAGATCGGATCCGTTTTTTCAAAGAACTGAAAAAATTTCAAAGCGGGAAAGATTCTTTACTTTTATTTCTTTCGATCCTGAAAGAAAGAATCGATCAACTCCGGAAATATAAAGTCATTTCCAGAAAGTACGAGACATCGCTTTCAGATGAGGAAATCCACGAATTCTTGGATATTCAATCTTATAGCCCCGCAAGAAAAAATTTCGTTCGAAATCGCCTCAAAAAAGAGGCTACTTTTTTCTCCGATAAGATCATCAGAGAACTTTACGATTTTATGATAGATATGAATATTCGAATCAAAACCAGTTCGGAAAAAGAAGGATCGGAGTTTTACTTCAATCGTCGGATGGAGGATTTTTTCCTTCAGCTTCGGCGGAAAGACCGAATTCTATAATTTTTCTGTAAATTGTCCTTTCCGATATCCCGAGTATCTTGGCGGCTTTTTCCCTGTTGCCGTTCACAAGAATCAAATTTCTTTTGATAATCTCCCTTTCGTAATCCTTTAAAGGAATTCCGGTTTTCACTTCTATAAACTCCGAATAAACGTAAGAAGTTTCAAACATCTGAGGCGGAAGATGTTTTACGTCGAGAATACGCACGGCAAATAGGGAAATCATACCCTCCAAAAGATTTTTGAGTTGTCTAACGTTGCCCGGAAAATCGTAATTAAGTAAGAACTGAACCAGTTTTTCACTCAACCGGATTTCTTTTCGTTTATATTTTTCGGAAAGAATTTCCAAAAAATGTCGAATTAACAGAGGAATATCCTCTTTTCTTTCCCTGAGATCCGGAAGATCCAATCGAAAATTTGAAATTTCGAAATAAAGCGATTCTAGAATTTGTCCGGTTTTCAATTTTTGTTTCCATTCTTTATCGGAAATAAAAATGAAACGAGAATCGTTTTGATTTTCACGAATTTTCTTTAGAAGATACACTTGTACCTCTTTCGAAAAATTGGGGAAATTCTTAAAAACGAAATATGTATTTTTTCCGTCGGAAAGTATCGATTCCAAACCCCTTTCACTTTCGACGTTGTCGGAATCCAAAATGAGAACGCGAGGGTTTAAACCAGATAAACCGGCAATTAGATTGGAAACAAAAGTCTTTCCACTACCCGGACCTCCCGTAACAAATAAAGGTAATGTATTTTGAGATAAAGACTTGAGTCGATTTAATACTTTAATCGAATTCGAAGCGTTGGTGATAAAAATATGTTCTTCGGAATTCAAACGCAGATCCCTTCTCGAAAGATTATAACCCTTTGACTTGCAGAACTCTACCTCGGATTATACAATCAAAAGAACTTTTATTCGTATTCTGAAAATAATTTCTTACTTGAATCGGTGTACATTCCAAAATCCGGGAAGGAGAAAGTTTATATTCCTCCGTAAGGCTAGCGACATTTGCAACTCCGTCAACAGAACTCCCTGATGAAACATAAGTTGTTTGATATAGGATCTGTTCGTCAACTTGAGGAATTTTAACCCCGAATGGAAGCGAAACCCAAAAAGCTTTTTCCCCGGATTTTATCAAAATTTCAGTCTCATTTTCTCCTTTAAACTCTTCCTTAAGTAAACTTTGAGAAAGCAAAAACGAAAGATTGTCCCTTAGTGAATCCGAAGCTAGAATTTTATCCCCCGTCAACTCGGCGTATATATTCGTAAAATTCAGAGGATTAATTGATTCCGATTCCGTATATTTTCCAGAATAAGAAACCTTATTAAGAGAGGATTCCTGCGGAATCTGTTTTGGAGAAACTTCCGAGTATGTAAAATAAATTTGTCTCCCTCTAAATATTATAGTTTTTGAATCTTTTAGGGTGCTGACTTTTTTAAAATACGTTATTTCAAAGAAATTTTCTTTAGGAAAAATTCCTTTGAAAAACTGAGTTTGAGAAACGGAAAAATACGGTGCGGTGAATAATCGAACTCGATAACCAGAAGATTGTAAATTTTGAATGGCGGAAAATAAACTAGGATTTGGAATTTTCCCTTTCGCATTTGTGAGAATGATTATATCTTGGGCACTTTGAGATCCATTCCCCGATTGGATTAATGAACCTCTCGTACGTAATAACGCTTCCGCTAAATCTTCCAAACTCGATTTACCAAACGATTTCAAACTACCAATCTGTTTTCTTAATTCCGCCAACGAACTCGTTTTGGGAAGAATAGAAACTTTTCCTTCCGAAAAAGTAACAATCCGGATCCCGGTCATGGAATCCCAAGACGTATTTTTAACGAATTGCGCCCATTCTTCCCTTTCTCTTTGGAAAGAAGGTGACAGATCGACGATAAAAATTAATTCTTTCGCATTCTTCTTCAATATTGAAGTAGTAGTTTGTTTTCTTTTAGAAGGCACCCAAGGAAATGAGCGCTCCGTCATTGATCGCATCAAAAAGAAAAGATCCGATTTTTCGGAAAGATGGAATTCATCCAGTTGTTTCTGCGAGCAATTGTACACGACTCGATCGAGAGAAATATTGTTTTGAAAACCGATCTCGTCTCGAACTAAAAAATCAGCGGGAAATTCGGAACAAATTTTTGAAAAGTCTTCTTTTCTGAAATGAGAGTTTCGAAATTTGTTAAAAATTCCCTCATCCTTAATTTTCTCGATCGTATTTACTTTAGCTCTTAGCAATAAGTTTGCATAAAAAGCCCCAAATTTGGAAATTTCTTGCGATCTGTCATCGATTCTTTCCAAAGTCGCCGGTAAATTTCCTTCTACTTTTCCAGGAAGAAAAATTACACTTGTAGAGAATACTGGCTGAGCTGTGAAACAGAGAAAAAAAAATAAATTTCTTAACATGTACACTTTGTGCGACGCAAATAGGTTTTTAAGTTAATATGGGGAAATCCAGGATTCAAAGCAACCGATTAAAAAATGAGTTGCACAAACTTGGCAAAGTATTAACTTTTTTCATTTAGTAGATCAAGGAGAAAATAATGATCAATAGACTTATCGCTCTATCTGTAGCAACAATGATTTTTGCAGCTTGCTCCAGCACTGATACCGGACAAAAAGACGCAACAACTGTAGGTGACGGTGGATGGACTTTTGAAGGATGGGGTGGACCTCCGGAACAAAGAAATGATGGAAAAACACCAAGAGATACGAATCCAAAAGACTGGTACTATATTAAATTTTCTTCCAGAGCATCTGTTAAGGCGGTAACTAAGAAAAGCCAAGCAATGATGCAATCCACTTGTCGTGAAGCTTCCAGACTTCAAGGTGCGTCTGACGTTGTGAAAAAGATGGTTGGAGAAACTGTAGAATCGGCTTCTGGAGTATCCGATGGTGAAGCAACCGCATCTGTAATTGTTTCCCAATCTCAAGGTGTTGTAAAAGGAGTCGGGGTTTACGAATGTAAAGCAACCGGTTCCGGTTCTGATCCAAAAGACGTTTCCAAAGACAACTGGGAAGAATGTCAGTGTGTAATTTACGCAAAATTCCCCGGTGGAAAAGATGCTCTCGTAGCGAAAGCACAAGAAGTTTCCAACAAACAGTAAATATTCATTTATCGAAAACTTTATTGTTTACAAACCCCGTTTTTATAACGGGGTTTTTTATTTTTCGGAACTCGATAGAGGGCTACTTTAGAAAGATTAAGTAATATTGGAACCTATTCCACTTTTCGTGAATAACGGCAAAGGTTAACACCACTCAAAAAACAATTTCTTTAAATTAAAGTTAAACGTTCAGAAGCTTGCGGTGAAAGCAAACATTCTTCAAAGTGATTGTACTCTCTAATTTCCAATAATTGAGTCTTCCAAAGAGGGTCAAACTCTAAGCCGTTTAGGTATTTAACGAGATGTTTTCTAAATAAAATCAAACCGAATTCTTCTCCATAATCCTCAATCATCCAGGAAGCGTGCTCTAAGATAACTTTAGAAATCTCCGACCAACATAATTTTTCTTTTTTGGTTTTTGAAAAGATCCAAGGATTTCCGATCGCGTTTCTACCAATCAAAACTCCGTCTAACGAGTATTTATTAATCTTAGAATTCGCTTCTTCGTAACTTTTGATATCTCCGTTTCCAAAAACCGGAATCTTTCTCTGCGCTTTCAACTCACCGATTGCATCCCAATCAGCAAACCCAGTATAAGCCATTTCTTTTGTACGGCCATGAACCGTAAGAGCGTCTATACCAGATTCTTCTAAAATTTTTGAAACTTCAAGATAGTTGCGAGAAGCCGAATCCCATCCGATTCGAATTTTTGCGGTAACCGGAACGTTAACTCGTTTTTTCATGGCTTCAATGATTTTTCCGGCTAACACAGGTTTACGTAAAAGTCCGGCCCCCGCACCTCGCAGAGAAACCTTACGAGTAGAACAACCCATATTTAAATCGATAATGTCCGGTTTCAATTCTTGGATGATTTCGGCCGCCTCTGCAATGATCTCCAAACGATTCCCAAAAATTTGAAATGTAATCGGACGTTCTTCGGGATGAAGACGAAACATTTTGAATGCTTTAGGCGCTTTATGAACAAGCTCGTCGGTGTTTACAAACTCAGTATAAGAAAAGGCAGCTCCGAATTTTCTGCAAATTCTTCGAGTGGGAGAATCTGAAATTCCCGCCATTGGGGAAAGTGAAACTCTCCCCGGAATCGTTACATTTCCGATCCGGATCATCAGATCAACTCTCTCCCAAAACCGTAAAATCCTGCACTTTATCGTTATCCTTTAAATCCACAATACGAACTCCAACTGCGGTTCTGCCTAGTTTAGAAATATCGAATGCGTTAATTCGAATCGTCATTCCTTGTTGAGTGATGAGAATGACTTCATCTTCGCTTCCAACGGAACCTGTTCCTACGGAAAATCCATTTTTCTCAGTCACTTTCAAGTAGGCCATTCCCTTTCCACCACGGCCTTTTGCGACAAATTCCTCAAAACCAAGACGTTTTCCGTAACCTTCTTCCGAAACTACAAATATATCCTCCCCCTCTTTGTATTTGCTCAAGCCTACAATTGTGTCATCTTCCGCAAGCCGCATTCCAGTAACACCACTCGCCGTTCTTCCTTGAGCCCTGATGATATTTCCTTCGATCCGAAGAGCCAATCCTTTCTTAGAAAAGATCATAACTTCATCCTTATCCTCAATAGCTTCCACTTTAATCAGCTCGTCCCCTTCTCTGAGTCCGATCGCGATAATTCCGGATTTTTTTACGTTTCCAAATTCCTTAAGTTGAATTCGTTTGATAAACCCACGTCTAGTAACCAAGAGCAGATCCTTATCCATATCTTCCCCTCTGAAAGTAAAGATAGAAGAAATATATTCATCTTCTCTCAGATTGATGATTGCCTTGAGTGATTTTCCACGGGCTTCTTTGGATGCAATTGGCAACTCATACGCTTTCATCACGTAAACCTTTCCTATATTAGAAAAAAACATAATACTATCGTGAGTCATTGCGGCTTTCATAATTTTAATCACATCGTCACGCTTCTGAGAAAGACCTTGGATTCCTTTTCCACCTCGTTTTTGCCTTTTAAAAGTATCAATGGGAAGGCGCTTGATAAATTGATCGTACGTGATTTGAATTACCACTTCTTCGTCCGCAATCAAATCCTCCGCGTTAAAAGAAGAACTTTCTATACTTTCGATGGAAATTTCGGTTTTTCTTTTTGTTCCATATTTATCCCCCACCTCTTGAAGCTCCGTACAAACGATGTCGTTTATACGAGAAGGTTTTGCAAGAATATCCTTTAGGTCCACGATGAGCTTTCTGACCTCTTCCAATTCATCAATGATCTTTTGAACCTCAAGAGAAGTGAGTCTTTGCAATCTCATTTCTAAAATCGCATCCGATTGAACCTCAGAAAGACTAAAACGAACCATCAATTGTTGTTTTGCTTCTGTAGGGTTTTTAGAAGCTCGAATGACTTTGATCACGTCCTCGATGTTTTCTAAAGCAATCTTTAATCCTTCCAAGATATGAGCTCGTTTTTCAGCTTTATCCAAGTCAAACTGAGTTCTTTTTATGATCACATCTCTTCTGTGTGCAGAATAGGCAGTTAATATTTCCTTAATATTAAAAATTTTTGGTTTATTGTCCAGAATCGCGAGCATCGTGATTCCATAACTCACTTGAAGCTGAGTCATTTTATAAAGTTGATTCAGAATAACCTGAGCATTAGCATCTTTTTTAATATGAATCTCTATTCGAATCCCTTTTCGATTCGAAAGATCGAGGATTTCGGAAATTCCTTCGATTTGTTTTTCGTTAACTATATCTCCGATTTTTTCCAGAAGAACTTTCTTGTTCACCTGATAAGGAATTTCGGTGACTACAATCACCTCTCTTCCGTTTTTCTTTTCCTCAATCTCCACTTTGGAGCGAATTCGTATCGACCCTTTTCCGGTCGTATATGCGGAAATAAGACCTTCCCCACCGATGATGATTCCGGAAGTTGGAAAATCGGGACCAGGAATAATTTTGAGAATCTCCGGAATAGTAATCTCTGGATTCCGAATCACAGTGATCACTGCATCAATCGTTTCTTTCAAATTATGAGGAGGAATATTCGTCGCCATCCCCACCGCAATTCCGGAAGATCCATTTACGAGTAAATTTGGAAAATTAGCAGGTAATACGTCAGGTTGTTGTTTCGTATCATCGTAGTTAGGCGAGAAACTAACAGTTTCTTTTTCAATGTCGCGTAACAATTCCTCCGCAACCTTTTCAAGTCTTGCTTCGGTGTACCGATAGGCTGCAGGGTTATCGCCATCTATAGAGCCGAAGTTTCCTTGTCCGTCGATCAATGGAACACGCAAGGAAAAATCCTGAACCATTCTTACAAGAGCTTCATAAACCGATGCGTCTCCATGCGGGTGATAATTACCGATCACTTCCCCCACGATCTTAGCGCATTTCACATAAGGACGATCACTTCTCCACGCCCGTTCGTTCATTGCGTGGAGAATTCTTCTATGAACCGGTTTTAATCCATCCCTTACATCCGGAAGCGCCCGACCGACAATAACGGACATCGCGTAACCGAGATACGCTTCTTTCATTTGATCTTCAATTTCCACAGGGATCACTCTAATACCATTCTTAAGAGCATCCGCAATATCAGGTCTTCCGGCTATATTATAGTTTAGAACTTTTGTTTCATTTTCTTGACTCATTTTAAAATTCCCTTAGGATCAAAGATCCAAGTTTGCAACTTTGGCTGCGTTGATTTCGATGAATTGTTTTCTAGGTTGAACTTCGTCACCCATTAGAATGTTGAACGTTTCCTCCGCTTCAACGAAATCGTCTAATTTCACTTTCAAAACGACTCGATTTGAAGGGTCCATTGTGGTCTCCCAAAGTTGTTCAGGATTCATTTCACCTAGACCCTTGTATCTTTGAATCACAACTTTTTCAGTTCCTACATTCTTCAATAATTCCTCTTTTTCCTTATCCGAATAAACATAAGTTGAATTTTTACCGTGTTTAATAAGATACAAAGGCGGCTGCGCCACATAAAGATAACCTTTTTCGATTACAGGACGCATATAACGAAAAAAGAATGTAAGAAGTAATGTGCGAATGTGTGAACCGTCGATATCCGCATCCGTCATTATCATGATTTTATGATAACGAATTTTATCGATATTAAACTCGTCCTCACCAATTCCAGTTCCAAGGGCAGAAACCAAAACTCGAATCTCTTCGCTAGAAAGAATCTTATCTAATCTCGCTTTTTCAACATTTAAAATTTTTCCTTTCAGAGGAAGAATCGCCTGTATGTTTCTATCTCTACCTTGTTTTGCAGAACCACCCGCGGAATCCCCCTCAACGAGATAAAGTTCTGAAAACGCAGGATCTTTTTCAGAACAATCAGCGAGTTTTCCCGGAAGTCCTCCTCCTTCAAGAACCGTTTTTCTTCGTGTTAAATCTCTCGCCTTACGAGCCGCCTCTCTTGCTTTTGCGGAAAGAATACATTTTTCTAATATCTTTTTAGTGATATTCGGATTTTCCTCAAAGAACAAAGTCAGACCTTCTGAACTTAAGGTCTGCATAATTCCTTTGATTTCTGCGTTTACTAATTTTTCTTTTGTTTGAGAATTGAACTGAGGTTGAGGAATTTTGATTGAGATGACCGCAGTTAATCCTTCTTTTACATCTTCTCCAGAAAGACCTGTTGGATGTTTTTTAGAAAGGGTCGTATCTTTTTTTAGAAAGTCGTTTAAGGTTCTTGTAAGAGCCGCACGAAATCCTTCCAAGTGGGTTCCACCTAAATTGTTATTGATGTTGTTCGTAAAACAAAAAATGTTCTCCGTATAAGTTTCCGAATATTGAATCGAAATTTCCGCCAAAACGTCGTCTTTATTCCGTTCAAAGTGAATCACCTTATGCATCGGATGTTTGTTTTCGTTGATATGCTCAACGAAAGAAACGATTCCTCCGGAAAATTGAAATTCATTTCGAAGAAGATTTTCTCCTTCTGATCCTCGTCTACAGTCTTCAATGATCAGCACAAGACCTTTATTCAAAAAAGCTAATTCCCTAAATCGAGCAGAAAGAATATCGAACTGAAAATCTACTGTGGTAAAAATAGCGGCATCCGGTTTGAATCGAACGATGGTTCCTCTTTCTGAAGAATCCCCCTTAATTTTTACCGGAGAAACTGGAACACCCTTCTCGTATTTTTGAGTATAAATTTTTCCTTTCTGATGAACTTCAACTTCAAGATATTCAGAAAGTGCGTTTACTACAGAAACCCCTACACCGTGGAGACCTCCTGAAACTTTATAAGCGTCGTTTTCGAACTTACCACCCGCATGAAGAATGGTCATTACGACTTCGATTGTAGAAATTTTTTTATCGGGATGAATATCAACTGGAATCCCTCGACCGTTATCTTTAACTTCGATGATATTATTCGGTAAAATACTAATTTTAATTTCGGTACAATGGCCTGCCATCGCTTCGTCTACAGAGTTATCAACTACCTCGTAGACCATTTTGTGAAGTCCAGTCTCATCCTGGGTTCCGATATACATCCCGGGACGTTTTCTAACAGCTTCCAGACCCTCTAAAATCTTGATCTGACCAGCACTGTAGCTTGTTTCTTTTTGGCTCATTTTTTTCGGACCTCAGGAATAGTTTTCCTGAAAACCGTAGGGAGGCAAGGAAATTCACCAGCTTATCAAAGATATTGAAGAATCTCTAAATAACGTTTTTTAATCTCGATGTCCGTTTCCTTTTCAAGAATAGCAATTAAGTCTTCTTTTCCTTCTAGGCCTTTTTTTTCCTTAGTCTCAGGTAATACGGGAGATTGTAATGTTGTTAGTTTACCGATTGAAATTTCAATTGAACGAACGATTCCTTTTCCTACAAATCGCACAGACTCTCGAATGATCCGGTTTTGTAAAAACAGTAATTCTTGTTTATAAGCGTTATGAGAAACGAGAATTCGAAGTCTACCGAATCGAATCGAGTCTACTTCCGAATGAGAAGCAAACACGGGACCTACAA
The DNA here is from genome assembly GCF_000306675.2 of Leptospira mayottensis 200901116. Taxonomy (NCBI): domain Bacteria; kingdom Pseudomonadati; phylum Spirochaetota; class Leptospiria; order Leptospirales; family Leptospiraceae; genus Leptospira; species Leptospira mayottensis. The sequence goes on along the minus strand of NZ_CP024871.1, from coordinate 4,346 downwards.
TTTCCTTCCAACGATTTCTAAGCGTATGGATAAAAATCCTTTCTTGTAGATTCTCTTCCGTAATTCCCATTCGACTCAATATGACATTAAATTCGGAGGTTTCGATTTTTTTAGATGAAATCAAATCTTCTTTCATTTTACAAACTGGACATTTCCTTGTTGAATTAGAAAGATTTGCTTTTGATCCTCAAGTTTACCGACATAATCCTGAATTCCCTCTAAGTCTGTTGTTGTAAAAAAAGCCTGTCCTGCATTTACGACTAAGTCTACAAAATATTCTCTTCGTTTAACATCCAATTCCCGAATTACATCATCAATCAATAAAACTGGCATAGTATCTAAAACATTTCTATAGTAATTAAAAGTCGCAGCCTTCAAAGCAATCACTGTGCTTCTTTTCTGACCCTGTGATCCGAATTCAGTAATGTCACGTTTATCGGCACCAATAAAAAGATCATCCCTATGAATTCCCACAGAAGTGTAACCGAGTCTTAAATCTTTTCCTAAATTTCGGCCGAGTTTTTCTACAAATTCATCCTCGTTTTCCACATTTGGTCTGTAAATCATTTCAAGTTGGTCCTTTCCGCCGCTCAATTTGTTTAAATTCGGTTGATAAAAGGAATTTAATCCAAAAACAATTTTTTTTCTTTTATTAAGGATCAAAATTCCCTTTTCGACGAGTTTTTTATCCCAAATTGACAAATGAGAAACATCTGAAATGCCGGTTTTTAAAAGGGCATTTCGATGCTTTAAGATTTTATTATATTCCAGTAAACATTCAAGATAAAACGGATCAAAGGAAGAGATAAATGCGTCGATAAATTTTCTCCTTTCCGCCGGGCCATCTTCTATGATTTTTAAATCCATTGGAGTTAATAAAACGGTGATAAATTTACCAATTAGATCCGTTCTTTTTTTTACTTCCTCTTGATTGAATTTTAATTTTCTTTTAACTGTGGGTTTTGCGGTAAATCCGATTTCTAATATGGATTCTTTTTGATTTTCTTTAATTTTCCCTCTTAAGAAATAATTTTCAGAACCCCATCGAATCAAATTTGAATCTTCGGACTCCCGAAAACTTTTCAGCCAAGATAACATACAAATGGCTTCAAGAAGATTCGTTTTCCCTTCTCCATTATCACCCACAAAAAAAATAAGCCTGGAATCGAAATCCAAGCTCAGTTCTTCGTGACTTCTAAAATTCTGAAGAGTAAGATGTTTTAGGAACATTATAGTTTCATCGGCATGATCACGGAGATAAATTCAGGGTCGGATGGATCCTTGAAAATAACTGGAGAACTTGCATCAGAAAATTCGATCTTAACTTCGTTATCGTCGATCGATCTAAAAATATCCATGAGGTATTCCCCTTTGAATGCAATTGCAATTTCATTTCCGGAATATTCGATCGGTTTATTGATGCTCGCTTCCGAAGCTCCCAAAGTTTGCGCGAACAAGTTCAAATTGTTTTTGCTGAACGTCAGTCTTACTTGTCTGGAAGGTTCTTCCGCCGCAGTTAAAACTTGTCTAAGAGATACTTGGAATTCTTCCTTTGAGATTGTTGTGGAAAATTTAGTGCTCTTTGGAATGACTTGTTCATAGTTTGGGAAATTTCCTTCGATCAATTTACATAAAAGTTCTATGTTATTTACAGACGCATAAATTTGACTATCAATCAAACCGAGATTACCAGTTTCTGAAGTTGCGATCATTTTGGAGATTTCTCGGACCGCCTTTGCAGGGACAATTATGGAATCCTTAAATTGTAAAGGAGAAGGAAGAATTCTTTCAATCTTGCAAAGTCTTCTTCCGTCCGTTCCAACAAAAATCAATTTATTCCCATCGGGAATCATGTAGAGGCCGTTAAAAATAAATCTTTGGTCTTCATGCGCGATCGCGTAGGAAGTTTTACGGATCATGTCGTTTATCAAAGTACTTGGGAAAGAGGATATTTGAGAAGGATTCACTTTAGAGATTGTTTTAATTTCTTCGGCATCCATTCCACTAATCTTGGACTTATAATCATTTTTACCGGAAGCGTCGGTGATATAAACTACAGAAGAATCTCCATCGGATTCTTCTAAAGACAAAATAGTTTCTTCGAAATGAATCGTTTTAAAAAAACTGGAAAGTTGTTTAGCGGGTAAGGAAATACTTCCAGCTTGGATTACTTCCGCGGGTAGTGATGTTTTAATGGAGATTTCAAGATCGGTAGCGGAAAGAAAAACTTCTTTTTCTTCAGCTTCTATTTTAAGATTTGATAATATAGATTTTATTTCTCTTGCAGAGATTACACCTTCTACTGCATGAATTGCTTTTAAAAAATCCGACGTATTAACTTTAATTTTCAATTTGTTTCTCCTAATTCCTTTCTTAGTTAAATAGGTTTTTTATTATTGTACAGTTGTAGGAGTAGTACCTGTAGATATGTACATAAAATTGTATTCCTAAAGAATACTGAAATATGTCTCATTTTTTTTGAAAAGAGAATTTTGTTTTCTGACATAATTCTTAGTCAATTTTCGAATTAAAAGCGACAGTAATTTTGTGTTATGTCTTATTTACAAATCTATTTAACTTTTTAAATGTTAAACTTATATTTTATTAACAAGTTATATACATATTAAATCTATGCTAGAATTTTCTTCCTATTCCTAACAGGATGTTTCTTGAATTGTTTAAGTGAGTATTTTGTTGAAAAAGCACTTAGCAAAAATTTTAATTCTTCATATCAGTTTAAGAATTCCTCTTAGAACCTTAAAATGTAAAAACTACTATAATTTTAAACGACAAGAAAAAATTTTACAAAGTGATATTGAAGTATCAACGCAACGTAATCTGTGGGAACTCTCACATTTTTTAGGAACTTGTCGGATGGTTTAGATTGAAGATATTTTTTGAAGTTTTGGGACAAGTTATAGAGTTAAAAGCATTTTGCTATAATCCGATTTTAAAAATGATTCATAATTTTACAAAAGTAAGTTTCAAAGTAAAATAAAAGTTTTAAAAACAAACTCTAAAGAAACAAAATTTGCACTTTATCTGAAAATACAAATTTACTGGAACTTGTATTTCGAACTAATTCGTTCCACTAGAAAACGCATTTCTTTATTGTTGGAAAGAAGTTCTTCGGTTTTTCTAAGTCCATGAATTACTGTTGTATGTTGAGTTTGAAAGAGTCTTCCGACTTGGGATTTATTGACGTTAAAAACATTGTGTAACAAATAAAAACAAATATGACGTGGAATTATTAGTTCTTTCTTTCTGCTTTTTCCCATAATCTCAGAGGCATTCAGATTGAATTCTTTAGCGACGGATTCAATAATTCGATCATGTGAAAATTCCACATTTTTTTTGCGATAAAGACGGTTTTTTACGATATCCTTTACCTTATCTAAATTCAAAAAAAGAAGTGAATAGGATTTTTTATATAAGTAGATGTCGTTGAGCGCGCCAAGTAAAAGTCTTGTGTCTTCTTCGATTTGATCCGCTAGAAAATCTAATATGTCTTCGCTTAAACCGAGATCCATGATTTTAGAATGAGACGTTACGATTCCTTTTCGAATCTCTTTGTTGGGATATTGGATGTCGGCTTGAACACCTGTGACAAATCTGGATTTCAATCTTTCATGAATTGTAAGTTCAGAACTTGGGCGATCCGATGCGATTACAATCTGTCTTTTTCTTTCGAAAAGAAAATTAAACAGTGCAAAAAATTCGTCCTGAGTTTTTTCAGCATTCGTGGAAAGAAGTTGTATATCATCCACAAGAAGACAGTTGTAAGACTGATATTTCATCTTAAAACTTTCGATAAGTTCTCTAGATTGAAGAGCAAAACGAAACTCGTTCATAAAAGAAGAAATATCAACGTAACATACCGTTTTCCAAGGGTCCTTTTTAATAAGTTCCGATCCGATCGCATGAAGTAAGTGTGTTTTTCCTACTCCTACGTTACCAAACAAATAAAGAGGATTTATTTCTGCAGGCTTTCGAACACATTCCTTTGCGGCTGTGTATGCTAGACGATTGCAGTCGCCTACAATGAAAGTTTCGAATGTATAATCCGGATTGAATTGAAAATCTTTTTGATCGAAGGATTTTTCGAGAAATGACTGAAGAGGAGAAGTCGCTTTTGTTTCGACTAAAATCTCGACGGGAATTTTATTTCCACAGGCTTCTAAAATTGCATTTTCGATTATATTTTGATATTTTCTTTCAACGTGAGTCTTAATCGTAGCAGAAGGAGCAATAATCGTACATTTTTCAGAGTTAAGGGTCTCTAATTTCAGAGTATCGATGAACCGTTCATAGTATTGAGGAGATATTTTTTTAGATACCTCCTCCAA